>CAZMPB010000013.1:0-41183 GCA_964567775.1 uncultured Bacteroidales bacterium | reverse complement strand
AGAGGTACCAAGCGGATTCGAACCGCTGTACGAGGTTTTGCAGACCTCTGCCTAGCCACTCGGCCATAGTACCTTTTAAGGTTGGCAAAGATATAAAAATTTTTTGTAAGTAAAAAAATAATTTCCGGCAACATTTTACCTGCACCGCGCAAGGACTGAGATTCTGTACCGCAGGGCTGTAAAGAGGCCCGGGAGCCTGTCCCGACATTTTTCCATGTGGGGGTACAGGCTGACTATTCTTTATCAATAAATTCTTTTATTGGAATAGAATAATACTTATTATCATTTTCAGGCATTAATAATTGAGGCTGATGAATAATAAGATATTTTTTAACTTCATCAATATTTATGCTTTTCAATAAATTGATATCTTCATAAAAAGTCCGGGGATTTTCATAATAACCGGAAAATCCACTTACTTGAACCTGGTATTTTTTCCCTTTGTATGTAGTCATGTATATCGGATCAACCACAATATCAATTTTATTTTCAATGATACATCTGTAGTTTGCTTCTTGCAATGCCTCAGAATATAATTGACGAAATTCGGATTTTGCCTCAACTCTTTTATTCAAGTCGACTTTGACATCAACTACCGTTGGTGTTGTTTCAATATTGGATGTATTAATGTCAACAACACGGGTTGTATATTTTGATGAAGTTGAACATGAAACGGCAAATAATGCCAAACAAAAAATTAATGTTAATATAATATTTCTATTTTTCATTTTTTCTTCTCCTTAAAAATTTAATGTTATTGATGCGTTATTGGGGCTAATATTGTAATTGATGGCAAATTGTCCGTTACTGTTTGCTTTTTTCATTTTTTTTGATCCTCCAGCCCATAAACCGATACCAGTAAAAAGAAATGCCCCACCAATTGACCCGAAAACTGCAGGGCCCACAACTTCCAATACTCCACTAAGCCCCCCTCCAAGTGGCCCTGCTAGTATAATCCCCGAAACAAAAAATCCAATCCCGGCATTTCGCATCCTCTTTGCTTTTTGATAAAGTAAACTATAATCATTATTCAAATCTAACGATAGATCATTTTTAATATAATTTTGGTTCTCATCATTCTTCAAAGATTGAGACTGATCAGGCAAATTACCTGAAGAGCCACCTGGTACTATGATAATTTTTTCTTTGATGTCCTTTTGAAAATAATCTTTGCTAAAACCCGGGTCATTGATAAGTTTGTACTTAATGATATTATTAAAATCGAGGGTGTCAAATAATTTGACATCTCCGATTTTACTGCGGTTGTTTTTAAAATATCCTGCATATCCCGTTATTTCAGCCTTATATTTTGTGTCAAACAAATTCGGATATGTTGTAATTTTATAAATCGGATCTACAACAATGTCAATACCATTTGTTTTAATACAATTATGTCCCGCCTCTTGTTGAGCATTGTTTTTACTGTCCTGAAGAGATGACTCCCCTTTTACTGTTTTGGTAAAATCAACTTCAATATCGGCTTTATTTTCTTCCTGATGAATGTTTTTCTTATTTACTTCAATTATACGCGAAGTATAATTATAAGTTGATTTACAACTTGTTGCAAATAAAGATATCGCAAATAAATAGAAGAATAATTGTTTTCTTTTCATTTCATTTTTAATTTATTGGTTTTCTTTTTGTGTTCGTCTGGTTGATGTCAATCAGTGCGATCGTTTTTTCATGTGGAATCTGAACTCCACGAAAAATTGCTAATATTTTTGACATGGGTGGTCAGCCCAAATTCAGACCAATATTAATTTTTCTGTGTTTGTAACTATGAGACTATGTAAATACTCGTCTTTTTTCCATATAACAAAATATAGTTTATAATATAAATTATTTGGCAAATATAAAAACAATATTTTAATTACAAATTATTTTAACATAAGAGAATTCCAATTTCTGATGTTCTTTCTGTCAATAATTATTTATTTAACAAAATAACGTAGCTTTGTATTAAAATTCAACATTATGAACGAAGAAATAAAAACCCCGAAAGCCCCTGAAACTGAAAAACCGGAAAAAAAAGGTTTAAGCGCACGGACAATCTTCACCATTATCATCGTTGCGCTGATGATCCTCCTCCCACTGTTCGTTTACTTCTGGAAACAGTATGAGATCAAAAACCTGCAAATAAAATATATGGAAACCATCACCCGTGTATTCACATGGACGGCACATTCCGAGATATTAGACAGCAACGCGGCACAGTTAGAAAAGTATATGAATGACCTTGTTAAGACTGCCGGAATAAATAGTATTTCAATTGTTGGTGTCGACGGAATTGTTATTTTATCGACTAATAAAAAATTTGAAGGCAGCGCTTATTCCGAAGCCAGCGCCGGTGAATTGTCGCTGATCAATAAAGTAGTATCACAAAAAGGCAAAAAAGGCGAAATGGTTTCGAGATGCCCGATAACAGATGTTGACAAACGACTGGGCACAATGATAATTAGCTATACTCCGAATAAATAATATTCCGAAGATAAAAAATAACCCGGTTTATGCTTAGGAAGTTTTTCAGTTTTTGTGTTATTGCTGCCGTCTTTGTGTTTATTTATGGCTGCGGGAACAACGACAATCCTGTGGATGAGTTTATCATTCACGGAAAGCTAAAAAACTCCCTCGGCGAAAAAGTCATTTTGCAGGAACTGAAAACCGACAGCATCAAACCGCTCGATTCTGTTACTGTTGACGAGAACGGAGAATTTACTTTTAAACATAAGCCTCAAAGCATTAGTTTTTATCTGCTGAAAATAAGCAGCGATAATTTTATCACCCTTTTGGCCGACAAAGGCGAAAAAATTGAATTTAATGGCAATGCGCACCAGTTGGCTGTTGATTATTCTGTTTCAGGTTCCGCAGGTTCAAGACTGCTTTGCGCACTGAATGATCATACTCGTAAAAATTTCCGCAAAACGGATTCCCTGTATAAAATTCTATTGCTCCATCAGGACAGTGCAGACTTTCCGCGGGTCAAACAACAGGTGGATTCTGCTTATGAAACCGTCTTTCAGGACCAGCAAAGGTATGTACAGAAATTTATTCGCAAAAACAGGACTTCTCTTGCCTCTCTCATAGCGCTATACCAGGTTTTCGGGCGGCAGAAGGTGCTCAACGAACGCGATCATTTCAATTACTTTAAAATGCTCGACAGTACCTTGTTTCTGATCTATCCTCAGAATGATTATGTGCTGGAATTACATGCCCGCGTAAAGGATATTGAAAAAGCTAAGACTGAAAAGATGCAGTATCTCGCCAAACTCGATTCGGGTATGATGGCCCCTGATATAAAAATGAAAAATATCGGAACATATCCTCAGCATTTATCTTCCCTGAAGGGCAGGGTCACGCTGGTGCTTTTCTGGGCGGCATCGAGCCAGCCGAGTATCAAGGCTCTTGATCAGTTCAAATGGATGTATAAAAAATACCGCGAAAAAGGATTCCAGGTTTATGCCGTGTCGCTCGATAAGAACCGCCGCGACTGGGAGCTGGCCGTTCGAGAGAATCATCTGGGCTGGATTAATGTCGGCGACCTGCAGGGCTGGGATTCTCCAGCGGTCAGGGATTATTGCATCGATACTATTCCGTTTGCTATACTTATCGACAAGGACGGGCGCATACTGAAAAGAGGCATCAGCGGCGATGATCTGCCGTATAGGTTATATAAAATCTACAAATTTTGACAGACACCAACAGTAAAATATATTTCGTGTCCGATTGTCATTTCGGAATTCCTGACTACCAGAGCAGCCTGATGAGAGAGAATAAATTTGTGGAATGGCTCGACATGGCAAAAGCCGATGCTTCGGAGATTTATTTACTTGGCGATCTTTTCGACTTCTGGTTCGAATACCGGACCGTAATACCCAGGGGATATACGAGGCTGCTGGGCAAGCTTGCCGAACTGACCGACAGCGGAATCAAGATACACATGTTCACGGGTAACCACGATATGTGGATGTTCAAATACTTTCCGAAAGAGCTGGGTATTGAAATCACACGCAAACCTATTGTGAAAAAAATCAACGGGCTGAAGATGATGATCGGCCACGGAGATGGCCTGGGCCCCGGCGACTACGGCTATAAGTTCATTAAAAAAGTATTTGCCAATAAGGCCTGTCAGTGGTTGTTTGCCCGGCTGCATCCCAACTTTGCCATCGGGCTGGGCTTGTTTTTTTCGCGCCGGAGCCGTCTGTCGAGAGGCGATATCGACTGGATTTATAAAGGCGAAGGCCGCGAGCGCCTGATTTTGTATGCCAAAGAAATGCTAAAAAAAGAACATTTCGACCTGTTCGTCTTCGGGCACCGCCACCTTCCTATTGACTTGAAAATAGGGGAGAACTCGCGTTACATCAACCTGGGCGATTGGCTGGTGCATTTTTCGTATGCTGTTCTCGACGGACAAAATTTTACCACAAAACGGTTTTAGATTTTGTTAAGATGGCTCATGTTTCCTGAATCTGCTCAGGGAATAAATATTCCCGTATCCAAGAAAGCCAAAATGGCTTTGATGATCAGATATAAGCCAAAACAGAATAACAATATTCCGAATGTACGGTTGACAATAGAAAGAATATTGGGACGGAGAAATTGCTTTATCTTATGGGCGACGAAGCATTTCAAAAGATCGGTAGCGAATACTGTTCCCAGTGCAACGCCAAAAAATACGGCGAGTTTTTCTATGTCGGAATTATATTCAGCAGCTACATAGCCCATAATACCCATCCAGGAAATCAGCAAAATCGGGTTTAATAAGTTGATAAAATAGCCCTTCAGTATATACACGTAGGGTTTGGAGGGTTGATCGCCAAAAATGCTGTTGCTTCTTTTTTCTATTTTGTTGATCTTGTTTTCGTTGTAAACTATTTTTTTGCGAAAAACAAATGCTCCGTAAGCCAGTAGTACCAATCCTCCTATAAACCCGAATAGTATGCTATACTTGTCATCGCTGATCAATTGTGATATTCCGAGAAAACTTAAGGCGACAAGGGTAAAATCGCTTAACATGATGCCCAGCGCCAGGTACATGCCTCTACGAAACCCCCTGAGAATACTTGTCTGCAGCAGTGAGAAAAATGCCGGGCCGATAACGACGGCCAGTGTCAAACCCAGGATAAAACCGCTAATCAGGGAGTTTAACATCTCATTTATTTTTTGCTAAATTATTATTTTTATAAAAAGTTTTCACCACAGTAAAATATTTCTTTGAAAATATTAACAGAATAAAATTCAAAAATAAATATTTTAATAGTTCCCCGATCATGCTTTATTAAGTTGTATCCTGAATAAAGTACCCTTGCCGATAGCCGATGACTTTACGAAAATCTTCCCGGAGTGATAGTTTTCAATGATACGTTCCGATAAGCTAAGGCCTAAGCCCCAACCGGATTTCTTGCTGGTATATCCCGGGTTGAAGATCGTTTTAAATTGTGATTTGTGTATTCCTTTTCCAGTGTCCTGTATGTCGACATAGACATTGCGGTCGTCTTCAAATATGGTGACCTCTATATTCCCGTTACCGCTCATGGCATCAATCGCGTTTTTGCAGAGGTTTTCGATTACCCATTCGAAGAGGTGTTTGTTTAGAGGGACAATGATCTCGGGAGAAGACGGCGTGATGATATACGTGATCTTTTTGGAAGTGCGTTTTTTTAGATAATCAACGGCTTTATACACCACGTCCACGATGTCCTGCTTTTCCAGTTTAGGCTCTGAACCGATCTTGGAAAATCGTTCGGTAATGGTTTCCAGACGCTGAATGTCTTTTGAAACCTCTGTCAGCATGTCTTCGTCAATACCTTTCATCCTGAGCAGCTCCACCCAGGCCATTAGCGACGACAAAGGCGTCCCAAGCTGATGTGCGGTTTCTTTTGCCAACCCCAGCCAGACCTTGTTTTGCTCAGAACGGCGCGATGTGCTGAAAAGAAGGTATGCAATAAACAGGAACACCCCGATAATGATGAATTGCACATAGGGGAAATATTTCAACTGTACGAGCAGTGGCGAATCGCGGTAAAACACGATACAATCATCTTGTCCCGGCAGGTTGACCTTTATCGTGTTGTTATCCGCCTCCATCGACTGTATCGTTTGGGTAATATAATCCAGGTTTTTAATCTTTGAGGTATCAATATTCCCATAGGCGATAACCTGTTTGCGACCGGCATCAGTAACAATAACCGGTACGGAAGGAGCATTGGTAACTATTTCAGAAAGAAATGCTTTTACCTGTTTGTCCAGCACTTCTCTTAATCCTGTGAAGACTTTCGAGTCTTTGTAATGAAGAAAGATCTTTTTATTCCCGATATAATTTATTTCAATGGGTGGATAAACAGAAAACTCCTCCTTGATTTTGCCTGAAAAAATTTTGACAGAATCAATATTAAAATCTGTATTTTTTGCTGAAGTGATGTTGTTTTTTTCGTCGGTCAAAATTACCGGGATCGTATTATTCCCCTTGATGATGTCGAGATAAAAAGTGAGGTCTTCATAGTAGGCCGCATTTATAACACGTACATTTGCATTGGCCCATAACTCGACCTTTTTGCGTTCTTCTTCCTGTAACAAAGTGAAAAAAGTATCGGTGGCATTTACAAGGCTGGCTTTTTTAGTGATGGCATCCACCCACAACTTTATTTTATTCCTCTGGTCAGATTCTATCTGTTTGGCAACCCTGTCGATGTACCATAATGACAAAAAGAAAATGATCATCAGAATGACAAAAAGCAGGATCTTCCATCTTCGTTTTTTAATGTAGATGTTCATCAGATTTATATTTAACCCTTTTCAACAGGCTTTGAAACGTGCATTCCGGCTAATTTATTGCAGAAACAAACAGCTTCTGTTTTCCATAAATTATTGCAAATATACACAAACCTGATATTAAAAAACTATAAAATTATGAGTGTTTTCTGAGAGATGCAATTACCTGTAGCGCTTTTCGCAGAGGAGACAAAAAATATTCTTTGTTTTATGTCTGATTGCAGGAAATCATAGTGTAAAAATTGTAATTTTGAAAAAAATTCCCATGAAAAAAATAATATTGATTTTTAGTGTTGCTGCATTGTTGTTTAATAGCTGTGGGCCTGATCAACAAAAGAAAAATACTGCAGATTCTGACAATACATTGCCTGCTGTGAGCGGCAATATTAGTGTCGTGGGATCCGAAATTCTTTATCCCTTAATGAATAAATGGAAACAGGAGTTTGAAAAAGGTAAATCAGACGTAAAAATCAGTGTCAGAGCAGAGGTTAATTGTCAATATCTGCATAATATTGCTTCTGATAAAGTACAAATAGCCATGGTTTCACGCGCATTGAGTGAAAAAGAAAAGCAGGATGGTTTCTGGGCTGTGCCTGTAGCAAAAGATGCCGTGCTTCCTGTGATAAGTTTTGACAATAATAATTTGCAAAAAATCGTATTTACCGGTGTTACAAAGGATAAGCTTGCAGCATTGTTTACCGGGAAAATTCGTACATGGGATCAATTATTGGATATAAAATCCAACGAACCTATTGACGTTTATAAATTGTCGGATACCTCCGAAACAACAGAGGTATGGTCTGATTTTTTAAATGTGGATGCTAATAAGTTTGCTGGCACTGTTCTGTATAGCGAAAATGAGATGTCTCAGAAGATCGCCGGCAACAAAAATGGTATAGGTTTTTGTAGTATGATACATATTTTTGATGTCAACACGGGCTTAAAAAAGAAAAACCTGTATGTGCTGCCTGTTGACCTTAATGCCAACAAAATGGCTGACGACAACGAACTTGTCTTTGATAAACTTGATGATATTAAAAGTGCTGTTTCTTCCGGTAAATATCCCTCACCCCCGGCTCGCGAACTTTACCTGGTTTGCAAGTCGTCCCCCCAGGATGCTGCCATAAAATCTTTCATTATATGGATACTTACGACCGGACAAAGCTATTGTGCGCAATTTGGTTTTGCGAACATTGAAAAAAACGAAGCTTCCGAATATCTGAAACAACTGAAATAACATTGATCGTCGCCTTTAAGAAGGTGAAATCAAAATTCTTAGAATAATAACCTATGGAGAAAAAAAACGCTGTAATTAATAAAAGCATAAACAAAAAATCATCTTTTCAAAAATACGTATTATGGGCACTAATGATAGTTATTGGCCTGACGGGTGGTTATTTTATAGGTTTTTATATAAAAAAGTCTCAAGATGGCCGCGCAGTTAAGGCCCCCCATGAACTTAAGGAAGTACGTGCCGGAGGATATCGGTTTATTAATCCATTGCTGGAATGCGACAGCCGTTATTCTGCTACAAATGAAAATCTTATACGTTTGCAAAATAGTTTAAATGAGTACATCGACAAAGCTTTAAAAACGGAAATTGTAACGCACATTTCAGTGTATTACAGATCATTGAACAATGGCCCCTGGATAGGTATTAATGAGGATTATAATTACCAGCCTGCCAGTTTGTTAAAAGTCCCTTTATTAATTGCAGTACTTAAAAAAGCCGAGTCAGATACAACCTTTTTACACAAGAAAATCCTTTACGACAAGATACTCGGTTCTGCCACGACCTACATTGTTGAAAATAAAAGCCTTATCCTGGGGGATACCTACACGGTAAATCAGCTGCTTGAGTATATGATCGTTTATTCCGATAATGACGCGAAAGAAACTCTTTACCAACTTCTCGGTGAAGATTATATACATAATGTTATGGCAGAGTGCGGCATGAACCTGGATAATGTAGATATGTCAATGGATTTTATAACGGTGAAGGAATATTCTTCTTTTTTTAGAATATTATACAATTCCTCATACCTTAACCGAGATATGTCTGAAAAAGCGCTGGAATTATTAAGCAGGGCCTCATTTAATAAGGGTATCCCTGCAAAATTACCTGAAAACATTAAAGTTGCACATAAGTATGTCGAACGGGCATTTTTAAATTCTGATATCAAGCAGTTTCATGATTGTGGTATCGTTTACGCACCCCATTCGCCTTATTTGTTATGCGTAATGACCAAGGGAAAAGATTTTGATCAATTAGTTAAAATTATCGCCGATATTTCAGGAATAGTTTATAGTGCTGTTGGTGAAGATTAAAATGCTTACCGTTTAAATTATAAACTCTGTTTCTACTGTGGTTAAGCAGTTTTAACCTGAATTTTGGTAGATTAAAAAACTATTTTGAGAGCACCTCTAAAAACTTCAAATTCCTTCGCTCGTCTTCGTTTTTCAAATCCTTGCGTCCGGCACGCTCAGCACAGGTATGTACGCATAGTACACTGCGGTTTTCAGAACTTCGACGCCTCGAACTTTTTTGTTTTTAGAGGCGTCCGAGCAAGATTATTAGAGATGCTCTTAAATATGCTGATTAGCTCTGTTTTTCAGAAATAATAAATATTCAGAAAATGAGCCCACTCCGAAAAGTATGATTTTTGAAAAAAATGAAAGGTTCGCCTGCATGGTTTTGGTAATTATACCAAATGGAATTATAAAATAGTTTATGATTTATTTGGTAAAACTTCCGGTAAGTAAGCCCAATGAATGCAGTTTTTGTATCCACTGACAATCTTTTACATCTGTTTTACCTCTTGCATTCTTGGTTTGATTACCAGGTACTAAAAGCACTTCAAATCCTTCTTGCTGTAAAACCCGAAATAACGATTGCCAATAGCTACCTGTGCTTTCCATTGCGATTGATGTAATTTGATTGCTTCTCAAATAGTCAATAGCCGCCTGATGACCATCTGTACTTACACCAAATTGCTTTACATCTTCTGGATTTTGGCCAATAGCGATATAGTGGCTACGTGAGCCTACATCTATGCCCGCCGCATTATTGTTAATAATCGGCATTGTTGTTTCTTTTTTCTTTTGCATTTTATTTTTTTTTGGTTAATAAAAATGCAGTAAAGAATGTATCTTTGTAATTGTAATAATCTATACGGAATAAAGTGTTTAAGCACTTTTTACCAATTATTTCTACAAAAAGCTCCAAACAAGTGGAGCTTTTTACATTCCAGCCAGCAATCGGTAAGGGATAAAACTCACCAATTCGAAATAAGGCTTGTTTACTGCTTGGCTAAGTTAGATACTTATTTCTAATTAATGAACTACTGGCAATCGGTAATATTATTCAGAGACCCGGTCATATCCAAAAATTCAGAAGAATGTCTCAATGTCTGAACCTGTCAGATATTTAGAGTGTTATTTGTTTAGTTGTTCCTTAGCGTAATTCAGATTGCCTTTTGCAAGATTATGCCCGGGATCAATTTCAAGAGCTTTGTTACAGGCTGCGATGGCCTTGTCATACATTTTGAGGGCATTATATGACGTGCAGATGTTGTTATAGGCAATGGCGTTATCCGGATTGATTTTAAGCGCTTCTTCGCAGGCAGTGATACATCCGGCATACATGCCTGCTTCGTAATATTGTAAGCTTAAATTAATATAATTATTTGATGTCGGGTTATTTTTCGCCGTTTCAATAGCCACATCAAGTTTGGTTTTTTTGTTTCTGGAAGCGTCGATATATGCCAGGCATTTCGCATCATCCGGAAGGTATTGCAAGGTTTCTTCGGCAACTCTTAAAAGTGCGCCCCAGTCTTCTGTGTCGTAATATAAAGCCATTAAAGCAAATCGTGCCTGCATATTGGAAGAGTTTTTGTCCAGGGCATTTTTCAGGCATGCTTTTGCTTCATCATAGCGTTTTTGGCTATAAAGGAATTCACCATAATAACTATAACTTTCGTCTTGATACAGGTTTATGGCTACCGCTCTTTTATAATAGTTTTCGGCTTCCGCAGGGCTTCCCATGGCCGCATTAAGAATGCCAAGGTTTATAAACAAAAGGGGATAGCCCGGCAGGAGCTTGAGGCCTTTTTCAAAATATATTTTGGCAACTGGATAATTTCCTTTACTCATCTGTGTCAACCCGTAGTTCATAAGACCGCGGCCATTTCCGGGGCTTTTTACCGTAACATCATACCATAATGTTTCTTCAGTTTTCCAGATTTTATTCCGTTGATGTGTACCGTAAGCATGTCCGCATATCAGCCCGATAACGAGTACACCTGCAATTACTTTTAGGTAATTAGAGCTAAAAAATCTTTTTTCATCTTTTAAAATGACCAGATAGATCAACACGACCGAGAAGGCAAGTACCAGTCCCACATATGGAAAATATATCCTGTGATCATTTAATGCCTCCGAAAGGGCAATAAAACTGGAAGAGGGAGCGAGGGCAAGAAAAAACCAAAAGATACCAAACGAAACGGGAAGGAGCGCCTTGTTTTTTGATATCCGTATTGCAAACCATAACAATCCTGCAATAAACATTAATCCCATCAGCAGACGAATATCAAAGGCGGTGTTCAGCAGGCCCCAGTCAGAATCAGCAGACAAATTGGCGGGTAAAATAAATGTCATAAAATAATGGACATATACGAATGGCTGTGTGATCAGATAACTCAGCGTTGAGTGCGAACTTGGCGAATATGTGTCCGGCCTCATATAAAGAGAAAAGCCAAAAAGAAATACCGCTATGATCAAGGTAATGGCAACAGCCTTTAAAGACTGCAAAGCCTTGCCGAATGTTTCTTTTTTTAAAAGTGTGGTCAGATCTGCTTTTTTCTCAATGAGCAAAATGTAAAAGAACAATAAAGGCCCAAACATGATGGACGGTTCTTTGACTAAAAAACCTAATATATATGGAATGAGAAAGAACCCGTACTTTCTTTTGCGGGGATAATAAGCATAAATCACAAATGCTAAAAGTATCAACAGGGTAGAAAAGCCGTCTGTCCGGGCGCAAATATAATTTACAGTTTCAGCAATTGCCGAATGATAGCTATACCATGCCGTAATAAACAAGGCGAAATAATCGTCCCATTTATGTTTTATAGTGTTATCAAGAATTTTTTTGAAAAAAAGAAACATCAGGAGCGCCTGTAAAACAAAGGTTATAAAGATTGATAAGTGAAAGTAAAATGGATTGAGCCCTTCATCCTGATACAATTCGCTTTTTTTAACGCCAAGAGGATTTTTTTTTGAAATCCAGTAATCAATAGCTGATAAGGTTACTGTTCCGGGCCTGTATAATTGGTTTGTAGGAAGAACGGAGAATGTGGAGGCATCGGTAAAAAATCTGGGGATATTTTTGATGTCTTTGATCCAAATATTATTTACTATGGCATGATTGTCATCAAAATGAAAAGAGTTGTTAAAATGGTTGGAATACGTGATAATAAGGCCCGTCAGCAGTATGAGACAAGTCAGATTAAAATACAATTTTTTTTTAAACCAGGTTTTCATCGATGTTCTGTGTTTAAATTAATGACTTAAGTTTCGCTTGATTTTTTATGTCACGAAGAGCCGGACACAGCGTGGCAATTAGGGTTGATATGAAACATTTTTTTGATATTAAATTTATTTCTTCCTTCGTGTCCCTTTGTGAATTTCCTTCGTGCGACTTCGTGGTTAAGTTTTTTTACCACTAAGGCGCACAAAGGAGAATCTGCTCTGACTGACCGTAGTTTTGTTCTTTTTGACTATATATAAAAAATTGTTTCTCATAATGTTAATCTCTTTGCAATCCACAAATGATTTTGTATTTATCAATTTTATTTTTATGCGAAACTTCAGTTAATGATTAATTCCCTGCTTTTTGTTTTTCATCCTGCATCCACTTAAGATTGTTTTTTGCTAATTGAAAATTAGGGTCCTGTTTTAAAGACAGTTGGCAGAATTTTATGCCATTATCCCAATCTTTTATGCACCCATATGCAACCCCAAGATTATTCAAAGCAATAGAATTTTTGGGGTTAAGTGAAATAACCTTTTTAAGTGTTTCTATGCTTTCATTATACATTTCATTATTTATATATGCTAATCCCAGGTCTGCCAATGCTGCTTCAGAGGAATCTGTTTTTGTGACTTTTAGGGCATTTACCAGGTGTTGTTCCGGAGTTACTGTTACCTGTGTTGTCTGTGTGGTTGTGTTTTGTTGCCCGGTTTCAGGTTCGTCTTTTCCTGTAAAAAACCAAACAATTAAAAAAACAACAGGAATTAAGATCAAAACACCGATCATGATCATTTGGAAATAATTCTTTTTTTTGTTTTCAGGTGCAGAACTATTTCCATCGACTTCATTGATTTCAAAATTTGTGTCGCTTTTTTCCATTGTATTTAATTTTTTTCGACGGGCAAAAATATAAAAAAATCAGTCAATCATTCAAATACTCAGTATAAAAATTCTTTTAAAATTATTGCTGGAAACCCTTACTAAAAATGATGAATTTTTATTTTATTTTTAATTGGAATGCCCAATCCAGATTGTAAATTAATGTTTTTTTATTGAAATAAGGTCTTTTTTATATCTTTGAAAAATCATTTATATCATAGTTCTGTGCAAATAAAAAGGCCAATGAACAATAATAGTAAACTTACAGAATCGTTTCGTAAAATTGAACCGTTTCTTTATATTTTATTAGTTCTGATCCTCCTGTTTCCCGTATTAATAAACAAGTATTTTATAACCCAGGACGGGCCCTGTCATTTATACAATGGGCAAATATTCCTTGATTATATGCGCAACACCAACACCGGCCTGAATGATTTGTATTACAGATCCAATATTACCATTTTCCCCTATTGGTTCGGGCATTTGTTCATCGCTTTTTTGCTGTGGATTTCCCCGATGATCGTTGCCGAAAAACTTATCTATTCGATTTATATCATATTGTTCGCATTTTTCACCAGAAAAATCATAAAATCAATCAATAAAGACTCCTTGTTTTTATCATTTTTAATACTGCCGTTGGCATGCAATTATGCATTTCAGTGGGGGTTTATTTCCTTTTTATATAGTTTCCTGTTTTTTTGCTTGATTACCGCCTATTGGTTAAAACACAAGTCGGATTTTCGTATAAAACATGCTGTGATTATCGGATTACTTTTTACTGTTGTATACTTTACCCATGTTGTTTTTTGGATGTTTTCAATCATAACTGTTTTTTCATTATTAGGTTTTTCAGTTCTTTCAAGCGCAAATAATTTCAATATATTTATCAAAGAAACAAAACAGGTATTGCGTGTTTTCTTTTTTTTATTGGCGGGTATTTTACCCTCAGCCTTGCTGTATTATTTTTATTTTAAAAACAATCCGACTATTGATTTAGGTGTTAAGTTCTTTACATTAGATTACCTCGTTAATAGTTTTATCAAACTTAAAAGCATTGTACTTGTCAGTGATAAAGAATCTATTTATGCCCTTATTATGGCTATCGTGCTGCTTTTATTGTTAATTATCTGCCTGGTTAAAAAGATACAATCAAAAAAAATCACTGTTTACGATGGATTCTATTTGGCTGCATTCATTGCGTTGATCGTTAGCATATATGCTTCCATGAACATAATCGGATTTCTTGAAAGGTTACAATTCCTGCCTTTGATTTTTTTCATATTCTGGTTTGCATCTTTTAAATTTTCCCCCCAAACCAAAATTTTCGTTATTTTATTTTCATTTGTAATAACCATATCATTAGAATCGGTTAGGTATCCCGTCTATAAAAGGGCCTCGGCAACTGTTGAAGAGTTATTATCTGCACAGCCTTTGGTTAACGATAATAAAACGATACTGTCTCTGAATTTTAGCAGGATTGGTATTGCCCCGGACAAAAAAGAAGTAACAAATTTGAGAATGACAAACTTTATTAAAATGGAGCTATTCATAAATTCCGGCAGCTACTTCGGAGTTCATAAACCCATTGTTGTTCTGGACAATGTTTTTGCCTGCTATCCTCAATTTCCTTATATGTGGAAGCGCGAAATTTGCCCTCAAATGGTTATACAGGAAGTTAATTCGGATGCTATGAATGCCAACCCGCCCGATGTTAAAGTGCTTTCCTTTACTGCTAAAACTAAGGGATCGATTGATTATATAGCCCTCAGGAACTATGACACAAAATTTGCAGGCTACCCGCAGACAATAAACTTATTCAGGCAGTTGAGTGAGGGATACAAAGAAATATTTGTTTCAAAAACAGGTATTGTCCGGTTGTTCGAAAAGATAGGCGAAGACGAGTTGGTGCTTGATCTGAAGAAAAATGGCACAAGGGAAAACTATATTAAATTAAGTAAATTCTATTTTAATAACGGAGATTATTTGAAATGCGCTGAGATCTCGGAAGAGTTCATATCAAAATACCCTTTGGATAATGAAGCCTGGGCATACGGCGGGGCATCATACACTGAGCTTAACCAATTGCCGAAATCAATCTCATATTTGACTCAATCCCTCAAGTTAAATCAAGATGATGGTTTTGCCATTACTAAATTACAACTGGCCCGTAATATTGTTGAGGCGGACAGTTTGATAAAAATCACCTCAGACCCTCAAACGCTGATTTCATTATCCGCCAGGTTTTTCACACTAAATTTATTTGAAAAGTGTATCCTCGCCTGCGAAAAAGCATTACTGGTTTCGCCAGATAATGCGGATGCCTATTGTAATATTTGCGCAGGTTATAATTCGATGGGGAAATGGGCGCTTGCGGTCAAGGCATGTAAAAAAGCCCTGGAAATAAATCCGGATATGGAGTTGGCAAAAGGCAACCTGAGTTGGGCATTGAGTGGATTATAACACACACATGTTTATCGCTTAAAGTACAAATCACTTAAACAAAATAATATGAGCAAACCATTAAACAGCAAGCAATCTGCGATAAAACTAAAACCCGCCAAATGGATCATCGCGGTTTTAATAATTCTACCCTTGCTGTATCTTGTTTATTGGAATTCGTTTGTTCGAAACAAGGAATTAACAGCGCCCGTGTCCGATTCAGCATCTGTTGTTGCCAATACGGCGATCTCCCCTGCAGAAAAATTACAGTCAGCAATAGAATTGGCTACAGCGCAGCCCTCCGAAAACAATTACATAAATTTAAGCATGGAATATTATAATAATAACATGTTCGAAGAGTGCATCCAGGCAAGTCAAAAAGCGCTGGGACTGAACCCACAGAATGCCATAGCCTACAATAATATCTGTTCGGCTTACAATTCCCTGAAAATATACGATAAGGGAGCGGAAGCCTGCGAAAAAGCGCTGGAAATAGACCCCGGTTTCCAGTTGGCAAAAAACAACCTTGCCTGGGCAAAATCAAATATGTAAATTACTGCGGCAAACATAGTTTAATGCAATGAAAAAGGTATTTGCCAGAGAGCCGATAAGTCAATAAAGGCCAGGGCAATACCTTACAAATAGGGTAAATTCTATTAGGGTTTCTTTTTAAAAATATAAAAACTTGCCCGAAAGGTAGTGAGAAACCTTTTTAATCCGCCTTTCCCGAAAAAGCTGAAAAAATATTGCAGTATTATACGCGGCCGCAAATAAAACCTGCGATAAAATTCACGGTGTTTTTTTAAGAGAATTTCTTTTGTCAGTCCCGTGGGAACAAATACCGGCCTCCAGTAATTGAATTCTTCCCAGTTGGCTTTGTCCAGACTTCCATACCTGCCGGCTTCTTCGAATTGTTGTGAACCTGCTATCGGGGTATTCAGGGTAACTATGATATTATCGAGTTTTAACCTGCAGGCAAGTTTGATGGATTTTTCTATAGTCTCCATTGTTTCAGTAGGGTGTCCGAGAATAAAAAATCCTTTCGTTTTAATTTTAAGTTTTTTGCACCAGTTTATTACCTCGACAGCTTTATCCAGGGAAATATTCTTTTTAATTAGCTTAAGAATATTCTCATCTCCCGATTCTATTCCGAAAGAAATATGCCAGCAACCTTTTGATTTCAAAAATTTCAGAAACTCATAATCGGTATTATTGATACGGCTCAAACAAGTCCAGTAAATCGAAATCTTTTCTTCTTCAAGTATCTCGAACAGTTTATAAAGCCGTTTTTTATCAATAAGGAACGTATCATCGACAAAAGCTATTTCACGAACACTATGATTTTCGCGCAGGTATTTGATTTCAGCGGCGATGTTTTCGGCAGACCGCTGCCTGTATTTTCTCCCGAAGATATTATTATCACAGAAAGTGCATTGATTGGGGCATCCCCGGCTCGTCATCATATTTATTACAGGAAGTGTTTTGTAATTTGATGGGTCAGGCGTATATAATGAAATGTCTTCTATCAGGTCATAAGCGGGAAAGGGCAGCGAGTCCAGATCTTCAATGTAGTCTCTTTTGGGGTTTTGTATTATCTTCCCGTCTTTATTCCTGAAAATAATTCCCTTGACATTCAGGTGCTCTTTCCCATTGTTTAAAGAATCCAGCAAATCTACCAGGGTATATTCCCCTTCATGAAGTACGCCAAAGTCGAACTCCTTATATTGCATGGCATGTTCCGGGTTAGCCGATACATGCGGCCCGCCAAGAATTGTTATAATTTCGGGGAAATTATTTTTGATTTCTTTTGCCGCTTCCAGGGCCCTGTGGAACGCCACCGTGGTTGAACTAATCCCAACATAGGCCGGTTGAAATTTATTTATATCTTCAATGATCCGGGCGGAACTCATTTTGTTCGATTCTGCATCGCATACTTTTACATTGTAGTTAAACTGACGCAAATAGGAAGCAAGGTAATAAATACCTAAAGGTATTTGTTCTCCGCCTGCATTTCCTATCTCGGAGGAGTATCTTTCAAATTTTGAAATAGGAGGATATAAAAAATATATGTTCCGCCTGTTGAAATTCATGGTCTATTCGTTAATCTTTTCTTTTAGTTCTTTTTCAAGTTTATTTTTAAGCAAAGCGATATCCTGAGAAAGTTTTTTATTTTTATCATGGAGCTTTGAAACTACCAGGGACAAATGAATTAAATAAATGAAGATGCCAAAAATGGCTACTGTAAACACCAGATTGGGCGCAAAATATACCCCCAGCATTTTTGAAATAATATCCAGCCCGTTTCTCCAAAATGAAAATGTAACAAGGACCAATGTGCTGATAATCCAGAATATGGCATATTCTTCGCGGAGTTTGCCTTTTACAATGAGGCGCCCGATGTATATCAAAAAGGATATACTCATAGCAATGCTGATGATTTGAATTTTAATTGGTACAACGTTTTCCATGTCTTTTATTTTGATTTTAGATACTTAAAAAAAATTGCAAGGCTGACCTTGGCCATATAATATAAAGACTTAAAAGCCCGTATGCTGGATTGGCCGCCTTGCCTCTCACGCATTTGAACGGGAACTTCCCCTATTTTAAGATTATGTTTCCAGAATAAAATAATAGATTCGGGTTCAGGATATTCATCAGGATATTGTTCACTGACAAGGGAAAGCGCTTTTTTATTGATGATCCTGAAACCGGAAGTGGCATCAGTAACCTTAATGCCACAAAGCATTTGGATCAGGTGTTTGAAAAACAGTATACCCATCCTTCTTGAAAAAGAGGAGAGGAACCCTTTGTTTTCTAAAAACCGTGAACCGATGGCCACATCCAGGTTTTTTTCAATAATAGCATGAACAAGTTTAGGTATTTCAGCCGGGGGGTGTTGCCCGTCACCGTCCACCTGCATGGCATAATCGTAATTATTTTCAAAGGCAAATATGTACCCGGTTTGCATGGCGCCGCCAATTCCAAGGTTGACCGGCAGGTCAAGCAGCGTGCATTTTAGCGTTGAAGCTATTAATGCCGTCTGATCAACAGAACAATCATTGATGACAATAACATCCAAAAGAATATCTGTGCCGGGGTCAATAGCATTTATTCCAGTTACAACACCTGCTATGGCTTTTTCTTCGTTGTATGCAGGAACAATGACTGCAACTTTTACCATTTTTGAAAATGAAAAAATATGATACAAATTTATCAATTTCTATTAATATTTTTTGAAATTGATTTTTATCTCTCGTGAACGATCTAATTTGTATGTTTGTGGAAAATTGATGAAAAAATATCAATTAGCACGGAATACTGAGAATAAAAATAAAAAAATAAAAAAGTTTTTTTTATCAATAGTAATTTTTTTTAATTTCGTAATATAATTACAGAAAATATTGTCAAATAGACGAAAACCTCGTATATTTACACAAAAAAACAATAATAAGAAATGGCAGTAAAAGCAGATATGACTCTACATAAAGTTCTGAAAGAGTTTTTTGGGTTCGATACCTTCAAGGGGAATCAGGAGGCGGTTATTAAAAATGTTTTGGCCGGAAAAGATACTTTCGTGATCATGCCTACGGGAGGCGGAAAATCTTTGACGTACCAACTTCCCGCTCTGATCAGCGATGGGACGGCTATCATTATATCGCCCCTTATTTCGCTTATGAAGAATCAGGTAGATAATATCCGCAATTTTGGTGTGGATAAAGGGATTGCAAACTTTTTAAATTCATCGCTTTCCAAGCAGGAGATGATGGATGTTAAAGCAGACCTGCTGGCCGGAAAAACGAAACTGCTTTATGTCGCACCCGAAACACTTACAAAAAAAGATAATATTGAATTTTTTAAACAATTTAAAATTTCTTTTTATGCTATTGATGAGGCCCATTGTATTTCGGAATGGGGGCATGATTTTCGTCCGGAATACAGAAATATAAGGCCGACCGTTAAAGCTATCGGGAAAAAAGTTCCCGTGATGGCCCTTACGGCTACTGCAACGCCGAAGGTACAGCACGATATTCAAAAAAATCTCGGCATGATGAATGCCACCTTATACAAATCGTCGTTTAACCGCCCCAACCTGTATTACGAAGTCCGTGCAAAAACCAAAGACGTTCAGCGGGACATTATAAAATTTATAAAAAGCAACAGCGGAAAATCGGGAATTATATATTGTCTCAGCAGGAAAAAAGTGGAAGAGCTTGCCGAAGCCCTGCAGGTGAATGGTATTAAAGCGTTACCTTATCATGCAGGGCTGGAATCGGAAATCCGCAAAGCCAACCAGGATAAATTCCTGATGGAGGAAGTAGATGTTATTGTGGCCACTATTGCCTTCGGAATGGGAATTGACAAGCCCGACGTGCGTTTTGTCATTCACCATGATATGCCTAAAAGCCTGGAAGGATATTATCAGGAAACCGGGCGTTCGGGCCGCGACGACGGCGAAGGCAATTGCATTGCTTTTTATGCCTATGAAGATATTCAAAAGCTGGAAAAATTCACATCGAAAAAATCGGTAAACGAACAGGAAATTGCCAAGCAACTGCTTCTCGAAACAATTGCATACGCTGAATCATCGGTATGCAGGCGCAGATTGCTGCTTCATTATTTCGGAGAAGTTTATCGGGAGGAAAATTGCCAGTGCTGCGACAACTGTCTTCACCCGAAAACAAAATTTGACGGGACAGAATACGTTGAAACCGTACTCGAAGCAGTACAGGAAACAAAAGAACAATGTAAGGCTGCCCACCTCATCAATGTTATTATGGGTAAGACATCGGCACAAGTTAAATCGTTCAAGCATAATAAACTCAATGTCTTTGCCAAAGGCGCCGACCATGACGAGAAGTTCTGGAACGGAGTGATCCGCCAGACACTTGTCAACATGTTACTGACGAAGGATATCGAAAATTATGGCATTCTTAAACTGACAAAAGAAGGAAAAAAGTTTTTGGATGAGCCTGAAACAATCATGCTTACCCAGGATCACGATTATGATAACCAGGATGACGATGAGTTTTTTGCCGGTGGCGGAAAAACAAGCACTGCCGATAAAACATTATTTTCTCTTCTGAAGGATCTGAGAAAGCAGATCTCGCGAAAAGAAGATCTCCCGCCCTTTGTTATTTTTCAGGATCCTTCGCTCGAAGATATGGCAATACAGTATCCGATCAAGATGGATGAACTGTTGCAGATAACAGGTGTGGGTTCGGGGAAAGCACAGAAATATGGTAAACCGTTTTTGGATCTGATCGCAAAATATGTAGAGGAAAATGAGATAACACGGCCGATGGATATGGTCGTTAAGTCCGTGATAAATAAGTCCGGGCTGAAAGTTTATATTATTCAGAATATAGATCGAAAAATTCCCTTAGAAGATATAGCCAATGCCAAAAGCCTGACGATAGAAGAACTGCTCATTGAACTGGAAAGTATCGTGGCTTCGGGCACAAAACTGGATATTAATTATTATATTGAAGAATATGTTGAGCCTTATCACCAGGAAGAAATATTCAATTATTTTTATGAAGCAGAAACCGATTCTATTGAAGATGCACTGACCGAGCTGGGAGAAGAAGAATTCACCGAAGAGGAGATCCGGCTGGTACGTCTGAAATTTTTCTCTGAAGTTGGAAATTAAAAAACATTTTAAAACATATCATGATGAATGAAGAGCCTATTATGGAAAATCAGGAAGAAATTCCTTTGAAAACAAATGAAATTCCCTTGGAAACAAAAGAATTTCCCTTGGAAACAAAAGAAACACCAAAAAAATGCTGTAATAAATCACAATGCATTTTAACAACAATAAGTGTGCTGGCTCTGATAGGGGTGATCGTTTTATTTATCTTGTTTTTTCTTCCCAATAAAAAAACCACAGAAAACACAACCCCCAAAACTGTTGACAAGGTTACTTTTGCTTATGTGAACACCGACACGATCATGGAACATTATGATTTTGTTCTCGATGTCCAGGTGGA
Source organism: uncultured Bacteroidales bacterium (assembly GCA_964567775.1). Lineage (GTDB taxonomy): Bacteria > Bacteroidota > Bacteroidia > Bacteroidales > CAIWKO01 > CAIWKO01. The sequence continues at coordinate 19,577 of CAZMPB010000013.1, read as the reverse complement.
TCTGGCAAATTATGAAAAAGTATTGCAAAATCAATATGCCGCCCGTGTTAAAGGATTTGAGAAAGAATATAATGACTATATCAAAAGAGCCACGGCGAATTTGTTAACCCTTGAGCAGCAAAAGAAAAAAGAAGAAGAATTATCAAAAAAACAACAGGAGATAAGTGGACTTGAAACTCAATTATCCATGCAATTGCAGGAAGAAAAATTAAAACGCAACATGGAAGTCCACGATACTATTGTGAACAATATCGCACGTTATAATAAAACCAGAAATTATACTTTTATTTTTGAAAAATCCTATGGCGGCGGCTTGTTGTTTGTAAATGACGCCCTGGATATTACAAGCGATATTCTGAAAAGCCTGAACAAAGAATATGAGGAAATAGTAAAGGCGAAAGAAAGCAAAGCCGAAGCACCTAAAGAGGATCAGGAAAAATGAAAATAAAGATTTTTTTGCTGTTTCTGATTGCTTTTTTATGTAACAGTTGCACAACAAAGATTGTTGAAGAAACGATCGAATCATATCCCGACGGCACACCCAGAATAGTACGTTTTTATAAAGATGATGGTAAAAACCGTATTTTATTCAAGGAAACTTTGTATTATTCCAATCGCCAGAAATACATGGAGGGAGAATACAAAAACGGTAAAAGAAACGGAAAGTGGACAAGTTGGTACCAGAACGGGAATAAATGGAGTGAGGGCTCTTATATTGACGGTGTTGATGATGGCAAACGCATAGGCTATCACGAAAACGGAAAAAAGTATTTTGAGGGAAATTATAAAGAGGGGAAAAAGACAGGTGTCTGGAAATTCTGGGATGAACAAGGAATCCGGCAGGATGATCAGAATTTTAATAAGTAGCAGGTATGTAATAATGTTCTCAAAGAATGATGAACAAGGAACACTGATTTTTGATTTCAGAAGTGTCTGATCCTCAATGTCCTAAAATCCACAATCCTTGTTCCCTGCTTGCTGCAGGCAAGGATATTCAATTTGTTTATTTGGAATTTATATCATATAAATCACTAAATGATCAGAATTTTAATAAATAGTGATAACAGGAAACTCAGAATTTATAACCCACGCTCAATTCCAATACCTCAGCCCTGGCAAGATGTGTTTTCAAACCTGCCTGGAATAAAAAATGTTCCTTTACCGTATATTGTAACGCCACCCTGTTAAAAATGTACCCGTCACTAATTTCTTTGTTGAATAAGTATAGGCCAAGCTGGGCAACAAAAGAAAGTCTTGAAAAATTCATTATGTAAACAAAACTCAGCCCGGGCCTTATAGCTTCCCAATTGCTTTTTATTGCTATTTCACGTCTTTGTATCATTTCAACAACCGCTTCGCTGTAATAGACATCCATGCCGATGCCAATCTGCCTTTTGATGCTCAGGGGCTTCATAAAATAACCACTCAGGCAATAATACGGGTATTTTCTTCCTCCGGCGCCATACAACTCGTTAACACCAAATCTTCCGATGATGGAATATTGCCATTTTTTATCTGCCGGGGGGCTCTCATTTTTTATGAACTCAGGGTCCTCTTTGTACAATTTGTAGGAGAACCCCATATTAAGAGTGGGAAGGTTAATACCAAGATTGGGGACTTTAAATGCGGCATTTGAGAAATGTGATAGTGCTATTCCTGCCGAAAACCCGAGGCGGTCGGTAATATTCCACCTCATCTCGTACTTAAGCTGTATGAACGCATTCAGGTGTGAGCCGATGGCAATGTTTTTATAGTTTGTTTCCGCGTCAAATCTTTTTGTCAGGTAGCCCAGCCCCATGGCGACACGAAAATACAGGTTCACTTTTTTACCCTTGGTAAGGCGAAAATTCAGATAGGGATAAACAGAAATGGCATGGCCCAGCGTTGGCGTGTTACCCAATGGCGAATAGAAAACCCCGATGCCTTTTAAAGGATATTTGAAAAGCTCTTCCCAGTGTTGTTTCCCGTGTGTCTGTTCCGACAAATTGATCTCAAAACAGGGAAAATGACTTTGTGCCAGGTGCTGCATGGTTTTGTGGTGTGGCAACACAAAACCGTAATGTGCCAGCGCGTCGAGCCGCAGGTTTTTTGACTGTTTCTTTTGATGCTGTGCTGATGCTGCAAAAAAAACAAAAACGAAAAGCAGGGTAATGATTTTTTTCACCGTTTCTTGTCGTATGCCGCAAAGATAAAAAAATAGAATGATTACATTTGCTGAAAAAAAATCAAGATGAGAGAAGAATTAAAAGCTTTTGAACGCCTGCTCGATATCATGGATGAATTGCGCGTCAAATGCCCCTGGGATAAATCACAGACAATAGAATCGCTGAGATACCTGACCATAGAAGAAACTTACGAATTGTCGGATGCCATTATGGAAAAAAATATAAAAGGTATTTGTGGGGAGCTTGGCGACCTGTTGCTGCATATCGTTTTTTATTCAAAAATAGCTTCCGAAAACAACGACTTTACTATTTCCGATGTGTTGAACGGAATATGTGAAAAGCTCATCGTCCGCCACCCTCATATATATTCTGATGTGAAAGTTTCGGGTGCCGGAGAAGTGAAAAGTAATTGGGAAAAGATAAAGCTGAAAAGCGGCGAAAAAGCTGTGCTTGCCGGCGTCCCAAAGTCCCTGCCGGCAATGGTCAAGGCTTATCGTATCCAGGAAAAAGTCAGTGGGGTGGGTTTTGATTGGGACAACCGCGATCAGGTTTTCGACAAAGTAACCGAAGAACTTGGTGAACTGAAAGCTGAAGTGGAAAATAAATCAGGACTACGAAAAATTGAAGAAGAATTCGGCGACCTTTTTTTTGCATTAATTAATTATGCCCGCTTTATCAATGTTAATCCCGAAGATGCTTTAGAAAAGACTAATATAAAATTCCTGAAACGTTTCGCGTTCATCGAAAAAAAAACAAAAGAATCCAATCGTAAAATACAAGACCTGACACTTGCTGAAATGGATGTCTATTGGAATGAATCAAAACTTTCGGAGTAACGAAGGAGTAAGGCTATAATCAGTATTTATTTTTTTTCTAAAATTGGGTTATCAGAAATGCAAATAATAGAAAAGATGAAAATCAAACAAAATGTTTTTAATATATTATATTTTTGTTTTTTTCTTGGCCTTCCATTAGTTTATTCAAGCAACATTATTGACCCTGTTCTTATTCCACGTCAGATATATCTGACTTTCTTTTTAGTTATTGTTTGTTCTATTGCCTGTTATCAAATATTCACAAAGAAACTGTCATCAGATTTTTCTTTTATCAAACTTGCATTACCTGTATTATTAGTTGTTTTTTTAATAAGCATCCTGATCTCTTTCTCACAATCTGTTGCTATTACCGAAAGTATTTATGTGTTATCAAAAATAATGATAGAAGTTTTATTTTTTATTGTTACGGCTTTTTTGATAATTCATAAAAAATTAGAAGTAAAGTGCCTTATCAAATCAATAATTGTTTTTTGCATAGTTTCTGTTGTAATTACAATTTATCAAATACTTGTTTTATGGTTTTCAGAATACACATTACTGAACAGTGTGATTATGATAAAATCCACATTTGCCAATAAAAACTTACTGTCATCCATTTTATTTCTTACAATTCCATTTCTGTTCTGTTCAATTGATCGTTCTAAATTTTGGAAGATCTTATCATTGATCTTGTTTTTTATTATCATGATATTGCTTTGGCTAATTCAAACCAAAGCAGTTATCATTGCGTTTTTTGTTTTTTTTATAATTTTTTTGTCTTTTTTTGTGCGATACCGGAAAAGTTTTTCAAAAAGTTCTTTCCTGAAAATCATCCTTGCCATATCAATATTTATCATTATCGTTGCAGGTATTGTTTCGTGGCAAAACTCAAAAGGATTTACACATTTGACCAATAGGCGTACAGCAATAACGAGATTTTCTTTATGGGAAAACTCAGTTTATATGATAAAAGATCATTGGGCTTTTGGTGTCGGCGCTGGTAACTGGCAGATTTATTTTCCTAAATATACGCTTGACAAATTTCTTCCAGAGGTAAAAATGGGAACTACTACTTATCAAAGGCCTCATAATGATTTTTTATGGGTTTTTTGTGAATTGGGAGTTGTCGGAATATTAACATTCATTTCTATTTTTCTTATTATTCTATTTTATCTATACAGACTTATTCGCATTTCAAAAAAGTGGGAAGCTAAATGGCCATATGTATCATTATTGGCAGGCATCATCGGTTTTTATTTAATATCTTTTGTTGATTTCCCTTTGGAAAGGATTGAACATCAAATTTTGCTTTATCTGATGTTTTCAATAATAGTGGCACTATATTACGAAAATATAATAAGGCAAAAATTATCAAATCGCCTGTTGGTAAATTTGAAACTGTTATTACTAATAATGTCTATTACTTTGCTGTTTTCTTTTTATGTCAGTATTAACAGGTATATTGGAGAATTCCATACCCATAAATTGATTGTTGCACATCACAAGGCGAATTGGACAACAATGATCAGGGAAGCTGATAAAGCAGTGAACTCATGTTATTCGATTGATCCGGCATCTGCCCCTATTGAATGGTATAAGGGTGTGGCATTGTTTACCATGGGAAATGTTGATGCGGCTAAAAGGAGCTTCGAAAAAGCCTATATTATACATCCGAATAACATCCACGTGCTGAACAACCTTGCCAGTTGTTATGAAAAACAAGGGGATCACAAAAAGTCGGAGGGGCTCTATCTTGAATCGTTGGCAATATCTTCCGGATTTGAAGAAGCCTTGTTAAATTTAAGTGCTGTCTATTATAACAATAAGGATTATGAAAAGGCTTTTACAACAATTGATAAATGCAGTATCAATTGCATCGACCCAAAATATAAAATCTTTTTGTCGGCTATTTTAAAGGCTGAATTAAATGCACTAATTAGTAAACAGTATGCCCCCGACATTATCAAGAAATTAGGTGATGTGAAAAACTCAGAAGAAAAAATTCTTAATTATTATTTTGATTCAAAAAGAAAAAACGTTAATTTTACCACTTATTTGATAAACAATTAATTATATGAAGAGATTTGTTAATTTTCTGTGTATTCTTGTTGTTTGCCCTCAGGTATTGTTTTCACAGAATTTGGTATCATTAAATCCCGGGAGTGCAAATGCCGGCCAAACATTAAATGTTACCATTACCGGTAATAACACTTATTTTACGGGGGGTAGCGGAACTTCGGTTTTTTTTGAATTTTACCCGGGAAGTGCTACGATAAATTCAGTTAATGTTTTGAGCAATACTTCAATTTTGACAAATATTACAGTGCCTCTAAATACCTATACTGGTGATTATGATGTTCATACATTTGGTATTGACGGATACCTGACTTTAGAGGATGGCTTTCATGTGGACGGGGTGACACCACCTTCGTTGGTTTCAGTTATCCCGAACAATGCAAATGCTGGCCAAACATTAAATGTTACCATAACGGGGAGCAACACCCATTTCAATTCAGCTTCTTCGACACTGATTTATTTTGAATTTTATCAGGGAAGCAGCACTGTAAATTCAGTAACCACTTTAAGTAACACATCTTTATTGGTCAATGTTACTGTTCCTCCCTATACATTCACAGGCGATTATAATGTTTCTATCTATAATAATTTGGATGGTTACATTACTTTAGTTGATGGTTTTCACATAAACGGGCTTACGCCACCATCTTTAGTTTCAATTACACCGAATAGTGCAAATGCAGGAAATTCATTAAATGTTACGATTACGGGTGCCGATACACATTTCAGCCAGGCAAGCGGAACCTGGATTGATTTTGAATTTGATCAGGGAAGCGCTACAGTATTAGGTAACGCGCTTACTAATACTTCTTTAACTGGCTTTATTACTGTCCCTCCAAATACCTATACAGGTGATTACGATGTCTATGTGTCTAATGAAATTGACGGGTTGCTTGCATTGGTTCATGGTTTTCATGTAAACGGTCTGCCTGCTCCTTTTTCTATTTATCCTTCATGTGGTTCCGCAGGAGATACGCTGGATGTTACAATTACAGGAAACAACACGCACTTTAGCCAGGGAAGCGGCACTTATGTGGATTTCGAGTTTCATCAGGGGTCAACAACCTCATTAATTTTAAACATGTTAATATACAGTGATGATTCAATGATGGTTCGTTTCAGGATTCCGCAGGCCACAACCATGGGTGATTATGATGTATATATTAGTAATTCGCTGGATGGTTTTCTTACATTACATGATGGCTTTCATGTTGGAATCCCAATGGGAATTGTAAAAAATAACGACCCATTTTTATTTTTAATATATCCAAACCCTGCCGATGAAAAGTTATATATTGAATTATTGCAGTCAAATTCTATTTTCAAAAATGAAATCCTGATTTATAATTTGCAGGGACAATTATTATTAAGGCGTCCAGCAAATAATATTAAAACAGAACTTGATATTGGTTGCCTTGCAAAAGGAGTATATTTAATAAAAATAGGAACCGCAGATCGATTTGTGGCGAAGAAGTTTATTAAAGAATGAGAAAATTTTAGTTTCGGATTTGTGTTAATCAATGAATAATGATTGATAAAAAAATCGTTGTTCCAAACCCTACTATGATCACGATTAATTTACGGAAATCAAAGTGATGGTGTTCGTCTGATTCGAAAAGAATGGTGGTGGAAATATGAAGAAAAATTCCGACCACCATCGCCAGCACATAATCAAAGAAGTAAGAAAAATTTTCTAATAATGCAGCGCCTAAATAGTTGCAGAACATGGTTCCTGCGGGTGCGGAAAATGCAAAGATCAGCAACAGTATGACAGGTGTCAGTTTGTTTTTTTTATTGTTGTGGAGCAACAAGCTGATAAGCACAATAGAAATTGGTATATTGTGAATGGCGATGCCTGTCAGCATGGTGGTCCTTAATTCGGGAATGGCGAAGTTTTCAGCCAGTGGCATTCCTTCAAGAAAAGAATGGATGCATATTCCGATCATGATCGGCAAGGTGTTCAAATAAGAAGGGCTGTGCGAAATATTTTTTTCATGCAGGTGCTCGTGCCCGTGTTCAACGCCTTTGGTGATAAAATCAAGCAATAGCTGAATAAAAAAACCAAGAAGTACAAACAAGCCGATAGTAAAAGATTCGCCTGTGCTGTAGATCTCGGGAATTATTTCAAGAAAGCTGATCCCGAGCAGGTAAGCGCCGCTGAATGCGGTCAGTAGTTTAAGGTAGGTAATGTTGGGCTTTATCAGAAAAACGGCTAGCCCGCTGATTACTACCGGAAAAAAAAGAATCGAAAAAACTAAAAACGACATAGTTTGTTATAATGATTTTACAAAGATATTGATTTTGTAATGCACAGGGAACTAAACTTTTTTTTGCTTATAACCCCATATGGCATAAAACAAAATAACGAGATAACATGGTAGGGCTATCCAGTAAGCTTGCTGGGTGCTGTGCAATAGTTGTGTCAGCCATCCGTAAACAAGCGGAAGTGTAGCTCCGCCGGCTATTGCCATAATTAGCAGGGCAGATCCTGTTTTGGTGTATTTTCCTGCGCCATCCAGTGCAAGGGGCCATATTGCCGGCCATACCAGCGAATTGGCCAGCCCGAGCATGGCCACAAACAACACCGTATATGGAATTGTTAATGTTACGGGGCTAAAGGTTGTCAGATCAAGAAAGGGTATGTGAATGATCAATTCTGCGGGGACAAGGACGGCGGCCAGCGTAAATACTATTCCCAACAGGGCACACACAGCCAAAGCATTTTTCTGGGAAATGACTTTTGGAATTAAAGCCACGCCAAAGAAATACCCGATCACCATGAAGATCAGCATCAGTGATGTGAAATATTTAGCCGAACTCATCGCAATGTTCAGAGACTCGCCATATCGGATGATCGTGTCTCCTGAAATAACCTCCACACCCACGTAAAAAAACAGGGCGATAACACCTAATATTAAATTTTTATGTTTAAAAATGCTTTGATGATGAGACTGCTTAAGTTCTTCATTATCGGCCTCAGGGCTTACTTCAGGGAGTTTTGCAAAACGGACAATTATTACCATTAATGCCAAAAACACCGTCATGAATAAGTAGGGTACGATCATGCGTTCAGCAAGTTCATCCAGCAAAGTGGCACGCTGGACAGCATCGGTGATCTCGGAAAGGCTGAGTTTTATTTGTTCCGCATCTTTTAATAAAAAAGAAGCCAGCAGGATAGGGGCAAGCACACCGGCAACTTTGTTGCAGATACCCATGATACTGATGCGCTTTGCAGCACTTTCTATCGGCCCTATAATGGTAACGTAAGGATTTACGGCAGTCTGAAGCAATGCCAATCCTGTGCCCAGAACAAAAAGCCCTGTTAAAAATAAAAAATAGGAACGGGTTAAAGCGGCCGGGATAAATATCAGTGCGCCGATCGACATCACAGCCAGGCCAATAGTCATGCCGTTGCGGAAGCCAAAACGTTCAATGATCTTTGACGAAGGAATGGCCATTACAAAATACGATATATAAAAAGCAAATGTTACCAGGTAGGCCATCACATCTGTCAGTTCGCAGGCCGTTCTCAAGAAGGGAATCAACGCCCCGTTCAGCCATGTTACAAAACCAAAAATGAAAAATAAAATGCCGATTACGGTAATAGACAGGAAGTAATCTTTCTTACGCTGGGTTGAAACCGCTTTTTCCATAATATGTTATTTAGTCTTGTTGAGGTTTTTTGCGAAAAGCAAAAATACAATTTTGATAAGACCATAGAAATAAAACCTGATGATATTGTCAACAGCTGATGGTTTGAAAACCGGACGTGCGTTTATACTGAAAAGACGCTATTCCTTAGGCTCTTCCGGAATAATTTCTTCGTCTACTTCAAGTTTGAATCCCGTACCGTGTATGTTTGCAATACGGATCTTTTCATCGTCTTTAAGATATTTTCTTAAGCGGGTGATGAAAACATCCATGCTTCGCCCGGTAAAGTAATCACTGTCGCCCCATATGGACTTGAGGGCAATTTCCCTGTGAACCAGCCTGTTTTTATTTACACACAGCAGTTTCAGCAGGTCTGCTTCTTTCCTGGTAAGATACTGTTCCCCGGAAGGCGATTTCAGAATCATATTGGTATAATCGAAGGCAAAAGAGCTCAGTTGATAAACTTCCACATTGTCGATAAGCGGAAACTGAGATTTCTTTACTGCCCGCCTGATGATAGCTTCGATTCGTAAGCTCAACTCTTCGGTGCTGAAAGGTTTGGTGATGTAATCATCGCATCCGATCTGAAAACCTTTGATGCGGTCCTCTTTAAGATTCTTGGCTGTCAGAAAAATAAAGGGGACTTCCTTGTCGCTTTTTCTTATTTCTTTGGCAACGGTAAAGCCATCCTTTTTGGGGAGCATTACATCCAAAATAATCAGGTCGAAATGTTGTGAGTGAAACAATTCTATGGCGTCTTCACCATTTTCTGCAAAAACGGTTTCATACATCAGAATTTCGAGATAATCCTTTAAAACAAGGCTTAAATTGGGATCGTCTTCGACAAGTAAAATTTTTGTCTTGTTGCTGTTATTTGCTGTTGTGTTCATCGTTGTGGATTTTATTAAAATTTAGTGGAAAGAATAATTCAAATACAGAGCCTTTGTTCAGTTCGCTTTTTATTAAACGGACTGTCCCGTTATGGGCGTCCATCACGGATTTTACATAATACAAACCAAGGCCAAAGCCTTTTACATTGTGCACATCGCCGGTATGTACACGGTAGAATTTCTTAAAAAGATTTTTTTGATTACTGGCGCTGATGCCAATCCCTTGATCTTCTATCAAAATAGATATTCCCTGGTCTCTGTTGTTCGTGGTAATTTTTATTGATGGAGCACCTACAGAATACTTAATCGCATTGTCGAGCATATTGGTAAAGACATTTATAAAATGCAATTCGTCTGCTTTGATAACGGTTTGTGTTGCGTTAAGTTCTGTTGAAATGATGCCGCACTTTTCTTTGATAATAAGATTAAAAATGTCAACAGAATTTTCAATGATTTTGTGAATATTGATAAGGGTTGGGTTTAGCTTGAGCGTGTTGTGTTCAATGATAGAAATTTGCAGCACTTGTTCAACCTGGTTGCGCAGACGCATATTTTCGTCATAAATGATATTGGCATACCTCCTGGTTTTTTCACTGTTTTCAGACACCATCGGCTTCATAAGCATTTCTGAAGCTACAGAAATCGTTGAAATAGGTGTCTTTAATTCGTGTGTCATGTTGTTGATAAAATCATTTTTCATTTCTGAGATTTTCTTCTGCTTCAGTAGAGAAAATATGACGTATGTAAAGCAGGAAACCACAACAAAAAGAAAACATCCGGAGAGAATTATCAGCCACACCGAAAATTTACGCTTGATAATATGTTTTTCATTTTCAAAATATATCGCGATGGAAAAATTGTTCTTATTGTTCAACCGCGACAATGAAACATTGTGCTTTGAATTGACTATTTGCTCCATATTTTCCATCGTATAATTACCACATACCAGATCTTTATTGGTGGTATCTACAATCGCATAGGTATATTGTATTTTGGGCTGAAAACTGCCGAATTCATTTTCCATCATCGTGTCCAATACCTGACAAAGGCCGTCATTAAACCAAATGCTGGCCATTAAAGAATCTTTTTTAGCGGCAGAAGAATCCTCCGGTGATATTAAAATATATTTTTCGCGGTAATCATAAAGTTGTGATTCGATTTTTGTTAACCTGCTTTGAACCATAAAGTTGAATTCGTTAGTGCGGAGTTTTATCACACGGTCAATCCATAAAACCTGTGTCAGCACAATACCCATAAGCGACAGGGTGGTGATGATCAATATGAATTGTATCAACCTTTTTTTCATAATACAAATATAAGTCTTTTAACAGTCATAAGCGTCAAATGTTAAAAAATAACGATTATTTAACACGAAAAGTGATTGAAATCAACGTGTTTATATCATATTACATTGATTTCTAAACAATATCAGCATAAGTTATTTGATATTGATATATTAACAATTTAGCTTGTATAAAAATCCGAAAAAAATGATTAAAAAATTATCTTTGTCCTGAAAAAAAGAATGGCTAAGAATAAAAAACATGTTTGAAAATATTAAACCCGGCCTCTCGCACCGTGAGGAAAAGAGAGTAACTTTTAACGATACAGCTGCTTATTTCGGCTCAGGGTTGGTGGAAGTTTTTGCCACGCCTGCCATGATCGCTCTTATGGAAAGCACGGCATTAAAGGCTGTAAGCGGATATCTTCCCGATGGATACAACACGGTGGGCATTGAAGTACACATTAAACATTTTAAAGCAACGCCTTTAAATATGAAGGTTTTTTGTGAAGCCCGCCTGGATAGCATCGAAGGAAAAAAACTGTTTTTCTCTGTTACAGCCCGCGACGAGGAAGGCCCGATCGGATCCGGGACACATTGCCGTTATATTATAAACACAAAAGAATTTATGGCCGGTCTGAAGAAAAAATTATAACCATTTCTTTCTGATAAAAAACCAAAGAAAAAGAATCAGAACCGCCAGCATAATTCCCGAAACGATCAGAAAAGCCGCAGGATGATTTTGAAAGGGCAGGCCGATATTCATCCCGTAAGCGCTGGCAATAAAAGTCATAGGAAGCATGACCGTTGAAATCAGGGTGAGGATTTTAATTATTTCGTTGATTTTATTCGTCTGCAACGAGTCGTAGGTTTTTGAAAGTCCCTCGATCATTTCTTTATAATCCTCGATCATGTCCCACAGTTTCTGGTAATAGTCGAGGATATTTCCCCAGTATTCTTCCATTTCCTCGGCAAAGCCCTTTATATCGCCCGATTCAAACTTATGAAACAAGCGCACCTGTGGCCGGAAACTAGTATCTAACAGTATTACGTTCTTACGTGTAACGGAAATTTTTTCAATTATTTTTTGCGATTTATCATTAAACAAGCCATAATTTATCTGGTCCACTTCGCTGCCAATGCGTCCCACCAAAGATATGGTGTCTTTCATCAGGCGTTCCATGATCTCGTAAAGCAAGGCATCGCTGGTTTCTGAACTGAGTTCTTCTTTAAATGCTTCCAGATTCTCTTTTACGGTATTAAAGAACTTTTTTACGATCCAGTGTGAGTTCCCGATGGTGATAATAAAATCTTTACCCCAGAAAATTTTGACTTCTTTGGTATCAAGAAACCTATTGGCTTTATCAAAACTAGGGAAATGAAGAATCAGGAAATAATAGTCGTCGTAAATATCAATCTTGGGTCTTTGAACTTTGCTCCGGCAGTCTTCTATGTCAAGGGGGTGAAAATTGTAATTCTCAATTAAAAAGTCGAAATTTTCTTCACTGGGATTTAAAATATGTATCCAGTTGAATGTGTTAAATTTGATGGTTTCTATCATAGCCATCTCCCCCTTTTTTGCAAAATTCTACATTCCGTTAATTGTTGTTTTTTATGATGGCAAAGGTAAACACTTTTTCTTTTTATCCCAATCTTTTTTTCTTAAATGCCGGACAAATTCACGAAATTGTCCGACTACTGGCAGTTACAACTTTTCGAAAAGTATATTTCCGTATTAGGCAACAAGTCCTGAATATGTTTTTGTTTTTCAAAGTTCATGGCCATTACGCGCATATCAAGAACTTTCAGGGTGTTGCTTAGTTTGCTGATTTCTTCCGGCAATACCGTAATAGCGTTGCCCCATAGATCAAGGTAGTTGAGTTGCTGAAGATTGCCTATTTCGGCAGGTACAGCCGTAAGCAGATTTTGATTGATGATCAGTGATTTGAGCTGATGCAGGTTCCCTATGGTGGAGGGCAGTATGCTTATTTTGTTATCGGAAGCATCCATGCTGGAAAGGTTTGTCAGTAATCCTATCGTAACAGGCAACATGTAAAGTTTATTTTTTGAAAGATCAAGAATGCTCAGGCTTTTCAGATCGCCAATTTCAAGAGGAAGCTCGGCCAGTTTATTACGCGACAAATTGAGAATTTTTAACTGTTTCAGATCCCCGATCTGCGGCGGAAGTTCTTTGATCCTGTTGTGCGAAAGGTTCAACTCCTTCAGATTTACGAATGAAAATATTTCTGAGGGGAACTGTGTCAGTTTGTTCTTTTGTAAGTTCAATCTGTAAACGGCTGTTGGGGTTTTTAAGGCGTCCTCAATGGAAGTAAATTCCTTTTGGGTGTCAATAGTGGCAGTGTCAGTATTTTGGGCAGTTACAGCGCATAGATGGATGAAAAAAAAGACAACAAAAAACAATATTGTTGACTTAAAATTAAAGTCTTTCCTCATTGATTTTTTTAAAAACATGTTGTTTGTCTTGCTCCAGTTGCGCTTTTAGCAGGTTTGTACTTTCAAATTTCTGTTCATTTCTGATGAAAGAAATAAAATAGATCCGGATGTTTTCACCATAGATGTCTTTGTCGAAATTGAAAATATGCGTTTCAATGGTCAGGGGCTGTTTTTCAAAGGTGGGTTTGAAGCCGATATTACACATGCCGTCATACATCTCACTTCCGATACCAATCCGGACATAGTACACGCCGGTTGCGGGAATTAACTTTGACGGGTCATCAAGGGATAAATTTACTGTAGGAAACCCGAGTTTTTTCCCCGTTTGAGTTCCTTTAACTACTGTTCCTCCGAGGGTGTAATTGTAATTTAATAAAACATTTGCCTGTTCTATCTGACGATCCCGGATAAGGTTCCGGATCTTGGTGGAACTAATTTCGGAATTGTTATCAAATAAGGCTTTTACTTCAAAAACCTGATAGCCGTATTTTGCGCTTAGTTCAATAAGGGCCTGGTGGTTTCCCGAACGGTTTTCGCCGAAGCGGTGGTCGAAACCGATAACAATATATTTCGCACCTAATGAGTCAACCAGATAGTTTTTTATAAATTCTTCATAAGGGATTTTGGCAAATTCGGGGGTGAAGTTGATGACAATGGTGTGGTCAATCCCTGAATTTTTGAGATGTGCGATCTTTTCTTCAGTTGTTGAAAGGAGTCTCAGCTTTTCATGATCCTTTTCCAATGCATATCTTGGGTGAGGATCGAACGTAAGAACGACTGATACGAGATTGTTTTTTTTGGCAATATCCGTCATTTGCCTCAGGATAGCCTGATGTCCTTTATGGACACCGTCGAACGTTCCGACAGAAACTACCGTTGCCAGACCTTCAGGAAAATCTTTTATGTTGTTATAAACTGTCAAAATGAAGACAAAAAAGGAAATTTTGAACAAAAATAAAAGATATTTTCCTTGCACGTCCTTTTTTATTTTTAAAAAATGTATTTTTGTTGGGTTAGTTTAATAAAAAAATTTCACGAAATAAGAAACTTAAGTAATGGCTGAAAAAAAGAACGGTAAAGTTTACCAGATCATTGGCGCTGTAGTAGATGTTATTTTTGAGAATGAGGAAGATCTTCCAAAAATATATGATGCCCTTGAAGTAAAAAAAGACAACGGAGATACGCTTGTACTTGAATGTGAGCAGGATATCGGTGAAAATACCATGCGCTGCATAGCCATGGATTCAACGGATGGACTCCGCAGGGGTATTGATGTGATCAATACCGGGAATCAGATTACCATGCCGGTCGGAGATTATATCCGGGGACGTTTGTTCAATGTTATCGGCGAGTCTATCGATGGTATCGGACCGGTTACCAAAGAAAAAACGTATAATATCCACAGGGAGCCGCCGAAATTTGAAAACCTGGCCACTTCAAAAGAGGTGCTGTACACAGGTATTAAAGTTATCGACCTCATCACACCATATTCTAAAGGAGGTAAAATCGGCTTGTTTGGCGGTGCCGGTGTCGGGAAGACGGTTATTATCATGGAGCTTATCAACAATATCGCCAAGAAATATTCAGGGATGTCCGTTTTCAGCGGCGTTGGGGAGCGTACCAGGGAAGGAAACGACCTCCTTCGTGATATGATCGAATCGGGCGTTATCCGCTATGGCGAAAAATTTAAAGAAGACATGGAAAAAGGCGGTTGGGATCTCTCGCTGGTTGATGTTGAAGACCTTGCCAACTCACAGACTACACTTGTATTCGGACAGATGAATGAACCTCCCGGAGCACGTGCACGAGTTGCTTTGTCGGGCCTGACATTAGCCGAATATTTCCGCGATGGCGATGAGAAAACCAGCGGAAGGGATATTTTGCTTTTTATTGATAATATTTTCCGTTTTACCCAGGCAGGCTCAGAAGTTTCCGCATTACTTGGCCGTATGCCTTCAGCCGTTGGTTATCAGCCGACACTGGCCACGGAAATGGGAATTTTGCAGGAGCGTATCACCTCCACAAAGCGCGGCTCCATCACCTCCGTTCAGGCTATTTATGTTCCCGCCGATGACCTTACCGACCCGGCCCCGGCAACCACATTCTCGCATCTTGATGCCACTACGGTGCTCAGCCGTAAGATTGCTGAAATCGGTATTTATCCGGCGGTGGATCCCCTTGATTCTACATCACGTATTCTCAGCCCGGATGTGGTAGGGGATGAGCATTACGATACCGCACAACGTGTAAAAGCTATTTTACAGCGCTACAACGAGCTTCAGGATATCATTGCTATTCTTGGTATGGATGAGTTGTCTGATGAGGATAAACTTGTGGTACAACGTGCACGCCGTGTTCAGCGCTTCCTGTCGCAACCGTTTTTTGTGGCAACACAGTTTACAGGCCTCGAAGGAAAATTCGTGAATATTGAGGATACCATAAAAGGCTTTAAAATGATCCTCGACGGTGAAGTGGACGAATACCCTGAAGCCGCTTTTCACAATGTCGGGACTATTGAAGAAGCTATTGATAAAGGAAAGAACCTCTTAAATCAGGCATAATAAACCCGGTTAAGATAAGTAGTAACTATATTTGTAGAAGGTAAATAGGTTGGGCTGCTGGTTGGGGTTAATGTCAATAGTCAATAGAAATGGAAGAGGTAAAGGGAAAATACGAAGTTTGTAGAAGGTAAATAGGTTGGGCGGCTGGTTGGGGTTAATGTCAATAGTCAATAGAAATGGAAGAGGTAAAGGGAAAATACGAAGTTTGTAGAAGGTAAATAGGTTGGGCGGCTGGTTGGGGTTAATGTTAATAGAAAATGAAATGGAAGAGGTAAAGAAAAAAATACGAAGTTTTCATGATCTGGATGTTTACCAAAATTCCTATACTGCTATGCTCAAAGGTTTTAAAGATATCCTTCCAAAACTTCCACCTGAAGAAAAATTTGATTTGAAGGACCAGCTTCAGCGATCATCAAAAGCGATACCTCGATTAATTGCTGAAGGACATTCCAAAAGACATCAGAAGAAGGGATTTCAAAAATATTTAGATGATGCCATGGCGGAATCTAACGAAACAATAGTTTCTTTGTGTCAGACAAGGGATTTATATCCACAATTCGTAGATTTAGCTATTTGTAATGAATTAATTTCTTCATATGACATAATTAGCAGACAGATTTATAACCTATCAATCGCATGGACAAAATTCACTGAGCAAAAAAACACGATAAACCAAAAAAAATGCACTTGACCAGTTGCCTAACCCATCAACCCTTAACCATGAAATATCAGAGATTTAACTTCTTCATATGACATAATTAGCAGACAGATTTATAACCTATCAATCGCATGGACAAAATTCACTGAGCAAAAACACGCTATCAACCAATAACAATAAACTTGACCAGTTGCCTAACCCATCAGCCATTAACAATGAAATATCAGATATTTTCAAAAATAATTAACCAAATAAATTATGTTTATTGAAATTATTTCACCCGAGCTTACTATTTTTTCAGGCGAAATCAAAAAGGTAAAATTCCCCGGCAAAGAAGGGTCTTTTGAGGTGCTGAACAATCACGCCCCGCTGGTTGCCGTGTTGAAAAAAGGAAAGATCAGGATTACGGATGCTGAAAACAAGCAAACCTTTTATGAAGTTAATGGCGGTGTCGTCGAACTCAATAAAAATAAGATCATAGTATTAGCAGAATAATAAATATAAAAACCAATAATATGTCAGAAGGAATTTTAAATAAAGTAGGCGCCGGTGTTGTTTCCGGTGAAAATCTTCAATATGTCTTTAAAATTGCCAAACAAAATAAATTTGCATTACCCGCGGTGAATGTCGTCGGGACCAACTCGGTGAATGCCGTAATGGAGGCTGCCAAAGCAGTCAATTCTCCTGTTATCATCCAGTTTTCGAATGGCGGCGGTGTGTTCTTTGCGGGCAAATCACTCGATAACACAGGCGAAAAAGCTGCCATAGCTGGTTCGGTTTCCGGAGCCATGCATATTCATACTATGGCTGAATATTATGGTATTCCTGTTATCATCCATACCGATCATGCTGCAAGAAAGCTTTTGCCATGGATCGACGGATTGCTTGATGCCGGAGAAAAATATTTCAAACAACACGGCAAACCCTTGTTCAGTTCGCACATGCTCGATCTTTCCGAAGAACCGCTGGAGCAGAACATCGAAACCTGTAAGCGCTATCTGGAACGTATGAGTAAAATTGGGATGACACTGGAAATCGAGCTCGGCATTACCGGCGGTGAAGAAGATGGTGTTGATCATAGTGATATCAGCAGCTCCCGGCTTTATACCCAGCCTGAAGATGTGGCTTACGCATACGAGCAATTGAGCAAGATCAGCAGCCAATTTACGATTGCCGCGTCCTTTGGCAATGTCCACGGCGTTTACAAACCCGGCAATGTAAAGCTGGAACCGGTTATCCTGCATAACTCCCAGAAATATATTCAGGAAAAGTACAATACAGAACCCAATCCGGTAAATTTTGTATTCCATGGTGGTTCAGGATCAGAACCGGCAAAAATTCATGAAGCCATATCATACGGTGTTGTTAAAATGAACATCGATACCGACACTCAGTGGGCATTTTGGGATGGTATTTTAAATTATTACAAGAAAAACGAAGGGTATCTTCAGGGCCAGCTTGGCAACCCGGAAGGGGAAGAAAAACCCAATAAAAAATATTACGATCCGCGTGCCTGGTTGCGTAACGGCGAAAAGTTCCTTGTGGAAAGGCTGAAGACCGCCTTCAATGACCTGAATGCGATAAACAGAAACTGATTTGTATTTATTGCAAATCTCAATATTTTGTTGATTTGCTTTTGCGATCGTGAAGTTCCTAAATCTTTTTATTTTAAAATATGAAAAAAACACTTTTACTTTTAGTATTAGTGCTGTCAGTTTTTATATTGACGGCACAAAACGACATTCGCTGGACCCAAATTGAAAGTCCTAAGGATAAATATGATTTTAAATATTTTATCAAAGCAAGCGAAAATGACTGTAAAGCAGTCTTCGCAATACCTCATAACAAACCTTTTCAGACAACCAAACACAGTGTTTTTATCCGCAACTACAATAGTGATCTGAGTGATTATACCGAGACAGGCATACCCCCGGAATCACCACTTACTCTTTTTATTACCGGATTTCGCAATTACAATGTTATCAGCGGCTCCATGGATGAAAACAAAAATCCTATGTCGCAGTTTGGCGAAGATAACAGGATTGTAATTACGGATAACAATATGAATCCTTTGGTTACAAAAAATTATCCGCTTCATGGTAAGAAAAACAAATTTTCCGGGGCGCCTGATCTGGGATATTCATACGACAGCACGCATCTGATCGTGGTGAATAATGAGATACTGTCCTTTGGCAAACCCAGCCTTAAAGAAGCCCCACGAATGAAATACATTGATGTGTACGACAAGGATCTAAAACTTGTCTGGAGCGATTCTGTCAATTTTAACCTGATCTTTGGCGAAAAAACCGACATCCAATATTATCATGTTGATTATATAAACAACAAGCTCGTTATTACAGCCTCCTGCATGGCCGATGGTATGAAAAAAATTAAAGCGGCACTTTTTGTGGTACTGTTCGACAGTCCGCAATCCTACAAGGTCATCATGAATAAGGTGTTCCCTTATGATGATTTTGCATACCAGAGTTTACTGACAAAAGAAGGAAAGGTAATTATTATCGGATCGAATATGAATACGATGAACGCGCCCTTATCCCCCGTCAAAAGACAATTATTTTACCTGAGCAAGGATGTGCTGAATCCGGATGTTGAACCGCTGTACAAAAGTTATGAAATTGATAAAAATTTTGCAAATAAATATCCTGAATATAAAGCCTGGCTTGTCGAAAGTATCCGCGGGCCGTTTGATCTTGTGAGGCTTGGCGATAATATTGTTTATTGCTGTGAGGTGCGCTATGTTACGACCTCTACTTCCTCATCGGGCAGTTCTTCATCAACCTATCATTTTAATCATATTACACTGATAAGTTTCGATGCGGAAGGAGAGATAGGATGGCTAAAGATGATAAATAAAAGTGTAGCAACCAAACAGGCGTATAATGACCATTTTGCCAAGGTGTTTTCTGTCGGGAACGACCTGTGTATTTTTTATTACGATTATGCCGATAATATTGCCGGGGTGAAATTTATTGAAAAACCACGTATGGTCACAGAAGATAAAATG
>CAZMPB010000012.1:24877-41565 GCA_964567775.1 uncultured Bacteroidales bacterium | reverse complement strand
GGCAACAGGTAAAACAAAAAACGACATCCCTCGTAAACTCAGACCTGTTGAGCAAAAAAATTGACAGCAACTTTGTTTTTATTACACACAACTGGTTCCCCGCAGGAAGCATCGAATTTTATGTTGCTCATCCCTTAAAAAGAAAATTATATGTCTGGGGAAGCAAAGAAAAAGCGCATCAGTACGTCACCATAAATAAATTAAGGGGCGGGATTGATAAATACACTGATGCATATTATATTACAACCAGCAGGCATTTCGGAGCTCCCGATGACCATTTATCAGACAAGTTCGAAATAACGGAACCCAGAGAAGTTATCGAAGTAACAAGAAACTCAAAACCAGTTTATAATGTATTTATTTACCGGCTTAAAAATGCAAAAACAAGATTTCACAATCACAAATGAACCTAAATAGAACGGCCCACAGTTTTCAAGCAACAAAAAAATGATAATTAATTATTTACGGAAAAACAAGTTCATAAAGTACGGGGTAAATATTCTCATAATTCTGCTAATAATAGCTACCCTGCCTTATTACCTTACCAGAATCTATGATTTTTCCGAGCCCAAACCTTTTTCAGGTGATCGTTTTTATAACCCTTATTCCGATATCAAAGGTGAATGGATAAAGGCAAATTTTCATGCCCACAGTAAAGCGTTTGGCGGAATTACAAAAGGCAAAAACACGAAAAACGAAGTGATTGAAAGGTATCAGTCTTTAGGTTATAAGCTGATTTGCATCTCAAACTACAGTCAGGCAAATGCTGACGATGAAGGGAAACAATTTTTCAGTGCTTATGAACATGGGATCAACATCAACTGGACACATCAATTAGTAATCAACCCCGAAAAATCTTCATTTTTCGATTTCCCGATTTTTCAAAGCAAAAGCCATAAACAATTCATAATTAACAAATTAAAAAACGACAATACATTTGTTGCTCTCGCACATCCCTCATTTAAAAACAGTTACAGCCGGAGTGAACTCAAATATCTCGTTAATTATGATTTTATTGAAGGTTTGAGTCAGGTTGCTACTTCCATTGCAGACTGGGATATGGCATTATCAAACGGCCATGCGGTCTGGATCATGGGTAACGACGACGCACATGGTATAGGTGATGGAAACAACGGGATATGCTGGACTATGATAAACACGGATAGTTTATGTGAAAATCAATTATTAAAAAGCTTACAAAGAGGCGCCTGTTATGCAACCCGGGGCTGGCTCGGGCAGGAGATGAACAGATTGGTGAGTGTAAATGTAAGCAATAACACCTATGACCTTTTACTGGAAAAAGAATCTGATTCGATCATATTGAAAAGTGATAATGGTAAAACCATAGCAACAGAAACAAATAAAAACAAAATATCCTACACCATCCAGCCATCCAATACTTACATAAGAGCCGAAATTTATGATACAGAACCCTGGAATGGATATACGAAAATCTATTTAAATCCGGTTTTGAGGACACAAAGTAAAGACCTTGTAAGGCACAACAATACTGCTGAAATAAATGTTTTTGAAACTATAATTTTTGTTATGCTACTATTTGTTTTTCATGCTGTCATGATTTATGTCTTATATCTAATAGGCTTTAAGAAGCCTTGCAAAAAAAACCTTTTGTGATATTTGAAGAAAAGTGTAGTTTAATCTGTGGCACCAATCTTCTGTCCAAAAAATTCCCAATAAATAAAAAACTTATATTATCTTTGCACCCTGTTTTTTAATTGATAGTTTATCTTACGTATTTGCAAGTTAATCAAACACTTATAACATAATAATTAAAATTCAGTGATTTGAAGGTATCGCACAAACAAGAAAAAGAGAAAAACATGAAAATAGCATTAGTAACCGGAGGTTCGAGGGGTATTGGCAGGGCAATCTGTCTGAAAATGGCCGACATGGGTTATCACGTCCTGATAAATTATTTGTCAGGTGAAACCTCTGCAAAAGAGACACTTGACATGATCATTCAAAATGGTGGCACCGGCGAATTGATGCCTTTTGATGTGTCGCAACAGGAAAGCATCGAAAAAGCCCTGGAACAATGGTATCAGGAAAACCCCGGTCAATACATCGAAGTTTTGGTCAACAACGCCGGTATCAGGCAGGATGCACTGATGATGTGGATGAAAAATGAAGAATGGTTCGATGTTATGAACACCAACATGAATGGGATGTTCTTCATCACACGCCGGCTTATCAAAGATATGCTTATCAATAAATACGGACGCGTGGTAAACGTGGTTTCCCTGTCAGGCATTAAAGGTTTGCCGGGACAGGTCAATTATTCCGCGGCAAAGGCAGGTGTTATCGGTATAACCAAAGCCCTTGCCCAGGAAGTCGGAAAGAAAAATGTCACCGTTAACGCTGTGGCTCCGGGATATATTAAAACCGACATGACCAAAGACCTCGACGAAACCATGCTGAAACAAATGATACCTGTCGGGCGCTTCGGAACCGCCGAAGAAGTTGCAGAAGTTGTAGGCTTCCTGGCTTCCGATAAAGCTTCATACGTTACAGGCGAAGTCATTTCGGTGAATGGAGGAATATATACTTAGCCATTAGCCAATATTTGGAGTCCTTTGCACTTTGCCCTTGGCAAAAACAAAATAAAAAAAAACATTAAAATTAAATGAACAGAGTCGTTATCACAGGTTTGGGAATTTATTCATGTATTGGAAAAAACCTTGAAGAAGTAAAAGATTCATTATATCAGGGACGGTCGGGTATCGGTTTCATGCAGGAACGCAAAGAGCTCGGATTTCGCTCAGCGCTTACAGGCATTGTAGAAAAACCAAATCTTAAAGGCATCCTCGACAGAAGGTTGCGTATCGGGCTTGCCGAACAGGGAGAATACGCCTACCTTTCAACAGTGGAAGCATTGAAAAATGCCGGAATTGACAATGATTATCTTCAAAATCATGAAGCCGGTATTTTGTTTGGTAACGACAGTTCGTCTGCAGCAGTTATTGAATCCACAGATATTGTTCGGGAGAAAAAAGACACCATGCTTCTCGGCTCCGGTTATATTTTTCAGGCGATGAATTCAACCGTCAGCATGAACCTTTCGGTGATCTTCAAGCTACGCGGAATCAATTTCACTGTCAGCGCTGCCTGTGCAAGTGGTTCCCATGCCATAGGGCTGGGTTATCTTTTTATCAAACACGACATGCAGGATATAATCGTATGCGGCGGAGCACAGGAAGTGAATCCTTTTTCAATGGGCAGTTTCGATGCCTTAAGCGCTTTTTCTATCCGCGAATCAGACCCTCAAAAGGCTTCACGCCCTTTCGATAAAAACCGTGATGGCCTCGTTCCCAGCGGCGGAGCTGCTACCGTAATATTGGAAAGTTACGAATCAGCCATAAAACGCGGAGCACCTATACTTGGCGAAGTGATAGGTTACGGATTTTCATCCAACGGTGAACATATTTCACAGTCAAATACTGATGGCCTGACCCGTGCCATGCGCATGACGCTGAAAGACGCAAACCTAAAACCGGAGGATATTGATTATATCAACGCACATGCTACATCTACGATCCATGGAGACATTTCTGAAGCGATTGCCTTAGAAGAGGTTTTTGGGAACAGCAGACCAATGGTCAGCTCAACGAAATCCATGACAGGCCATGAATGCTGGATGGCGGGCGCCAGTGAAATAGTATATTCCACGCTGATGATGCAAAATTCTTTCAT
Organism: uncultured Bacteroidales bacterium; assembly: GCA_964567775.1. Lineage (GTDB taxonomy): Bacteria > Bacteroidota > Bacteroidia > Bacteroidales > CAIWKO01 > CAIWKO01. The sequence continues at coordinate 37,854 of CAZMPB010000012.1, read as the reverse complement.
TGCTCCCAACATCAATTTTGAAGAACCCGACGAATATTCAAAAAAACTAAATATTGTCACAAATACAGTAAAAAAAGATTTTAATGTATTTTTGTCGAACTCTTTTGGTTTTGGAGGCACAAATTCATCAATTATCGTTAGAAAAATTTAGAATAAAATCATAAATCACTATGGATAAAGAAGAAATCATCAATAAAATCAATACTTTTTTAGTTGAAGAGTTCGAGATTGAAGCAGAACAATTAAAGCCTGACGCTTTGCTAAAGACCGATCTGGGCATTGACAGCCTGGATTTTGTCGATATTATCGTCATCATTGAAAAAAACTTTGGGTTTAAAGTAAAAGGTGAAGAAATGGCCAATGTAAGAACCCTACAGGATTTTTACGATTATGTTATTGCAAGGGTAAACACAAAGGCCTGAAAAACAGGGAGAAAAAGATGGCCAAATGGGAAGGAAAAACCCGGGGAGGTGTTTCCGGTTATAAAATTTTCGTTTTTACCATCAAACATCTGGGTGTAGCGTTTGCCTATTTTTTATTAAAAATTGTTGCCGTTTATTTTCTGTTTTCCGCTTCAAAAGCATATAAAGCAATTTTTTACTACTTCCATAGTATCCACAAATACAGTAAAGCCCGTTCGTTTGTTTGTTCATACAGGAATTTCTGCATGTTAGGAAAAGTAATTGTCGACAAAATCGCACTTCTTTCGGGAGCTTCGAACAAGTTCACCTATAATTTTGACGGAGAAGACCAACTCAGAAAACTATCCGAAGCCAAAACCGGCGGGATATTGGTAAACGCCCATGTAGGCAACTGGGAAATAGCGGGGCAACTGCTCGAACGGCTCGAAACCCGCATTAATATTCTGATGTACGACGCTGAACATGAAAATATAAAAAAATACCTGTCATGTGTACTTGAAAATAAAAACGTCAGTTTCATCATCATCAAAGACAGCTTTTCGCACCTCGAGCAGATACGTAACGCCTTGCTTAACAAAGAAATAATAGCGATGAACGGCGACCGCTACCTGCCCGGCAACCGAACAATCAGCTGTCAATTTTTAGGACAGCAGGCCGAATTTCCAGTAAGCCCTTTTTATATGGCAGGAAAATATGACGTACCTGTTCTTTATGTTTTTGCTATGAAAGAAACCAGCACGCATTATCATTTCTATGCATCATCCCCTCGCAAACTGGGAAATTTCAATAACTTCAAGACCAGGGAGAAAACATTGGAAATTATTGTCAATGAATATGTTGCCGAACTTGAAAAAATAGTGATGAAATATCCTTTGCAATGGTTCAACTATTATAACTTCTGGAAACAACCCGCATGAAAAAACCCGGAAAAAACATTCTTATTGCTTCACTCAACACGCTTGCGGTGCCCTATCCGGTTTATCCCATTGGCATCTCATACCTCTCCACTTTTATTGAACAAAAACTGCCTGATTACACGGTGACGCTTTTTGACTTCAACCTGTCGAAACCAGAAGAATTTATTGATACCTTAGAAAAATTAGCTCCCAGGTACATCGCTTTTTCCATCCGCAATATCGACGGCGCAAACTCTTACGATCCTACAAATTTTATCAACAATTATAAAACCATTATCGAACTGCTTCGCCAGAACTATCATTCTGATTATAAACTTCTTATGGGTGGTGCAGGATTTTCTATTTTTCCTGAAGCGCTTTTCAGCCTGTTGAAACCTGATTATGCCATCGTGGGCGAAGGCGAAGAAGCTATTGTTGAGTTGATCAACAAGTTAGATGGAGAAAAACCTGTTGACGATATCGGCGGGCTGGTTTATGAGAAAAACGGCCGAATCATCGTTAACAACAAAAAATTGCATACCTCCGACCTGCAACTGTGCTTTGATGAATCACTTATTGATTTTTACTGGCATAACAGCGGCATGCTCAATATCCAGACAAAACGCGGATGCCCTTTCGACTGTGTTTACTGCACCTACCCTGTCATCGAAGGAAGGATCGTCAGGACACTGAATACAGACCTTATCGTGGAAAACATCAGCAAACTTTACCACGACAAAGGCATTGATTATATTTTCTTTACCGATTCGGTGTTCAACATGAAAACCGATTACAACATCGAACTGGCAGAAAAGATTATCCGGTCAGGCATAAAGATACGTTGGGGAGCATACTTCTATCCAAAAGGGATGACGGAAGAAACTTTAAAACTGTTTAAAGCTTCCGGGCTGACACATATAGAATTTGGCACAGAATCAATAAGCGATCGCACCCTCAAATGCTATGGCAAGCATTTCACGGTTGACGACATCATTCAGCAATGCGAGCTTTGCAATAAAGTGGAAGTGCCTTTTGCTCATTTTCTCATATTGGCCGGTTTGGGCGAAACGGATGATACCATCAATGAAACCTATAAAAACAGCAAAAAAATTAAAAATACCGTGTTTTTTCCCTTTGTCGGCATGCGCATTTATCCGGGCACAAAGCTTTTTGATATCGCTGTAAATGAGAATATTATTGATAAAAACGAATTGCTTTTAGAACCAAAATATTATATTTCAAAGGATGTTACGCTTGATACCTTGAAAGAGCGTGCCAATAATACCGGAAGACGCTGGATTTTCCCTGACGAAGATTCTTCCGAGATACCAAACAGAATGCGTAAACTTCGTAACAAAAAAGGCCCGTTGTGGGAATATTTAATAAAATAAATTATGATAGCACAAGGTGATGATATTCTGAAGTTTATCCCTCAACGCCCCCCTATTGTCATGGTTGACAAGCTGATATCTGCAGAAGACAAAAAAACGGTCAGCGGCTTGCATATTCATCCCGGCAATATTTTTGTCGAAAACAACTGCCTGCAGGAACCAGGCATTATTGAAAACATTGCTCAATCTGCGGCACTTGGGGTGGGTTATATCTGTCAGTCGAAAAACGAAAAAGTTCCCATTGGTTTTATTGGGGCCGTCAGCAACCTGAAGATTTTTTCGCTTCCAAAAGTAAACACGGAACTTCGCACGGAAATCCAGGTTGATTATGAAGTTTTTGACGCTACCCTGATCAGCAGTAAAGTCTATTGCGATGAAGAACTTATCGCCCAGGCTGAAATGAAAATATTCCTGAAAACCGAGAAATAAAACCATAATTACATAAATTTCTTATGGGCAAAGAGACAAAAGACAACAAAGATAAAAGTCATATCGTAGACCTCGAAAATCTTGACGTTGACCATCGAAATTTCCGAATTACGCATTATCAGATGGAAAAAAACGGCCATTTTTCGCACGACCTTAAATCAGATTGGGGTGGCCGCGATCCCGTGGTTGACCAAAGTCTCGAAATAATTAAAGAAAGAATAAACATTGCCAGGCAAAAAGTGATTAACGGCCAAGCCAGCCCAATTGCCTATTATATGGAAAAATGCTTTTTCGATCTTAAAACCCTTGCCCAATATATTGGCATAGCCAAATGGCGGGTTAAAAGACACCTGAAAGTAAAAATATTCAAAAAACTGAAAGACGAAACACTGAAACCCTATGCCGATTTTTTTGGCATCTCCATTGATGAGTTAAAAGATATTGACCACCTAAAAAACTAAATACCTACACATTATATGAAGCTAAATTTCGACCACATGCAGCTTTCTGCTCATTGCGAAAGTGGTGCTACCGTCAACATGCTGGGATACCATAACATTAAAATCACCGAACCTATGGTTTTTGGCATCGGCGCCGGATATTATTTCGGCCACCTGCCCTTTTTAAAGATGAACTATTCCCCCGCCACCACGTTCAGGGCTTTACCGGGCCTTGTTTTCAGCCGCACCTGCAAAAACCTCGGAATTTCATATGTACGTAACACCTACCGAGACCCCAAAAAAGCCATGTACGAGCTGGACCGGTTACTCGAAAAAGGAATCCCCGTGGGCGTTCAGGTGGGAGTTTTTCAATTGCCCTTTTTTCCGCCCGAATACCGCATGCATTACAACATGCACAATATGGTTGTGTACGGAAAAGAAAACGACACGTATTTTGTAGCCGACAGCGTGGTGGAAGGTGAAAACAAAATTTCATACGAAGATCTGATGCGTGTGCGTTATGCCAAAGGCGCCTTTGCACCCAAGGGCAAAATGTATTATATGACCAAAATTCCCGAAGCAACAGATTTTAAGATGCCTGCGGTGTGGGGAATAAAAAAAACCTGTCATGAAATGCTCGACCTGCCGTTTTGGATGGTGGGCATCAAAGGCATCAGGTATTTTTCGAAACAACTGCGCCAATGGCCCGCAAAAAAAGGCAACAAGGTTGCGGCACAGTACCTTATGCAAGCCATCCTCAACCTGGAAGAGATAGGTACCGGTGGTGCAGGCTATCGTTTTATTTACGGGGCATTTTTAGATGAAGCCGCCGATCTTCTTCAGCGCGAAGAACTAAAAGAAATCTCTGTCGAAATGGGCCAGGCCGGCGACCGCTGGCGTAATTTTTCATACCTGGGAGCTCGAAACTGCAAAAACCGCGCTGAACCTGAATTTTCCTACAACGAACTCGCCGATATCATTATGGATTGTGCTGACCGCGAAGAAAAAATCTTCAGAAAACTTAAAAAAATAAAATTTTAGTTTCCACCTCGCTTCATTTTTTTACTTTTGTTCCCTCTTTAAAACAAGCCACTCTTATAACTGATTATGAGCGAAAATACTATCATAGAAATAGTTAACCTTTCAAAAACCTATAAAGGATCCCATAAACCAGCCATAGATAATGTTTCACTCAACATCAGGCAAGGTGAAATATTCGGCTTGCTCGGGCCAAACGGTGCCGGCAAAACCACCACGATATCCATATTATGCGGGCTTTTTTCGCCTTCCCAAGGCGAAGTATATATTGACGGACTTTCCATCAGAAAAGATAAAGAGCAGATAAAAAACATCATAGGCATTGTACCTCAGGACATTGCGCTGTACCCAAGCCTCACCGCCCAGGAGAATTTGCGGTTTATAGGCCGGATGTACGGGTTGAAAGGTAATCTGCTGAAAGAAAGGATAAAAAAGTATGTTGAAATTCTGGGACTGGAAGAAAGCCTGCAAAAAAAGGTCAGCACTTTTTCAGGAGGGATGAAAAGAAGGGTTAACCTGATTGCCGGATTGCTGCACGATCCGAAAATTGTGTTTCTCGATGAGCCTACCGTAGGAGTAGACGTACAATCAAGAAACCAGATCGTTAAGTATTTATACGACCTCAACAAGACCGGAACAACCATCATCTATACCTCCCACTACCTTCAGGAAGCAGAATGCCTGTGTTCAAGGGCAGCATTTATGGATCACGGAAAGATCATCATCATGGGTTCTCCAAAAGTACTTGTTTCCGAAACTCCGGGCTGCCAGACACTGGAAGAAGTTTTTCTGAAATTAACAGGAATAGATTTAAGGGATTAAAAAGCACCTGACATGAATAAGTTTTTCGCCGCATTTGTTAAAGAAATAATTCTGTTGATTCGCGACAGGGCCGGCATGATATCGCTTTTTATTATGCCCATTATTCTGGTGTTTGTTATGACGATTATTGAAGACAGCGCTCTCAATTCCATTGCCGACAAGCAAATCTCCATGTTGTTCTGCAACCCACAAAACGACAGCCTGGGGATAGCCATAAAAAATGGCCTTCAAGACACCAAGGCTTTCACCATCATTGAATCGGTAGACGGAAAACCCCTTGACAAACAATCACTTGAACACTATGTTTCCGCCGGAAAATACCCTGTCGGCATAAATATCCCCGAAGGCGCCACCGATACACTACGAAGTAACACCCGCAAAGTGGTCATGAAAACTTTTGCCGAAATCGGACTCACCTCCGGTGATACAAAAACCTACGACTTCGACTCTGTGGTTATCAATATTTTTTATGACCCTGCCGTCAGAAATTCATTAAAGGCGCTGGTGGACGGCGCTATAGGCCAACATTCAGCCAATATCGTCGGTAAAATGATCTCCGAAATGTACTCCGAGATACTCTCAGACTTCCTGCCCGGCGAAAAGAAACTGAATGTCAATTATCCCACGATGATAACGGTGAATAAACAATATGCCTCCGAACCCGACAACACCATTACGCCTAACTCCACCCAACACAACGTACCTTCCTGGACACTGTTCGCCATGTTTTTCATCGTAATACCACTGGCTTCCAGTATTATACAGGAAAAAGACGGCGGTACCTACCTGCGCCTTGTTACCATGCCCAAAACATATATTACGACTTTCGTAGGCAAAATGGCCGTTTATTTCATCGTTTGCCTGCTTCAGGTAACAATTTTATTCAGTATGGGCATGTACATCATTCCCCTTACGGGCATCCCCGGCCTGCAAATAGGAACCCACTTCGACGCGCTGGTCATTGCGGTGATGGCTTCGGCCTTTGCTGCCGTAGCCTTTGGGGTGATGATGGGCTCGTTTTCTACAAGTTACCAGCAGGCAGCTTCTGTTGGCGTTATCCTCATCATAATACTGGCTTCATTCGGCGGATTGTGGATGCCGGTATACCTGATGCCCAAAAATCTGCAGGGCCTGCTCGGCTACTCTCCCATGAACTGGGCATTGACCAACTTCTATGACCTTTTCCTGCGAAATGCCGAAATCAAAGCCATTTTGCCCAACGTATATAAACTAATACTCTTTGGCATAGGCTGTTTCACAGTGGGATTCGCTTATAAAGCCATCAAAAAAGTGAAATAGCACTGATCCCGATAACTTGTAGCTGATTTTCGATGGGAGATAAATTATTCAGAAGCTGTCAACTTTTTTTCGGACGAGACAACGCAAGTTTTGCTCCTACTCCTTTTTGATCAGATTCATGATCTCATCAAGTTTTGGCGACAGGATAATTTCTGTCCTCCGGTTTTTTGCCCTGCCCTCGGGGGTATCATTAGTCGCCCTGGGCGAAAATTCACCCCTGCCTGAAGCGGTGAGACGAGTCGGGGGAATTTTGTATTCATCGGTCAAAATACGAACAATAGAAGTGGCGCGGGCAACACTCAGGTCCCAATTATCACGGTACACAGAAGTTTTTATCGGAATATTATCGGTATGTCCTTCAACCAGAATATCTATGTCGGGATTTTTGCCAAGCACTTCTGCCAACACCTTTATCGCACCCTTTCCCTTATCTTCTATAGCTGCACTACCTGATTTAAACAATAATTTATCAGACATTGAAACATAAACTTTCCCATTTTTTATTTCCACAGAAAGTTCGTCCGACTGAAACCCCAATAATGCATTTCGCAACACATCATTCAATCGCTTTGTAATTGAATCCTGACGGGAAAGCTTTTTTTTCAATTCAGCCAAAGCATTTTCTCTTTCGAGCAGCAGTTTTTCCTTGGCGATCAACTCATCAGATTTTTGCTTCAAAGTAGCGCTAAACTGCTCCGCCTGCGACAGATTATCGTTGGTCAGCAGCTTATACTTTTTATCCAGATCACGCAAATCGGCGCTTAACTTCTTATTTTCTTCATTTTTAACATCCAATGAGTTGCATAAACGATCACGTTCGTTAATCACTTTCTTAAACCGCTTTGATACCATCAGTTTCTTTTTGGGTTCAACTTGTCCGCACTGGTAAATGGGTTTACACGCACTTAATACCAACATAATAGCAGTAAGTAAAAGGAATACTTTTTTCATTTTGATGATTTTTATTAATTCGATATAAAATTAATGTTTTCTACATACAAATGCAGAGGTTGTTTAAAAATTTTCATATAAATATTAATAGATTGACTTTCAGCCTGCTTGCCTACAAGGCAGGCATTTACCCCTTCCTTACCCCCTGCCCTTTTTTCACTGATTGGAAATAGAAGTGGACTGATGGGTTAATTAAACCATGCTTTTAGTTTCAATATTGCAGGATTTTTTTTCTCAATCATTTCGTTTATCAATTGTTCGAAATTTGATAGTTTCTGGTTTATTATATCATGCAGATCATCCGGTTTTTCTGGAAGACCAAATGCAGAAGGTCTGATATTGTTTATTTTACATGCCTTGATTATCCAATCTTCGAGCTTACCTTTTAAACTGAATATTTTATTGCCTGATTGATCAGAAAAATATTGAATGCCCTCAAATTCTTCAATAAATTGCAGTGTTTTTTCATAGCTGGTTTTAGCGCTGCCTGGGTCTTCGTCAACCAGAGCCAGTTGATTCTGCTTTTTACCCAGCGTTTGAAAAATTCTCGATTTGCCCTGATGATGTGTTATCAGTTTTCTTTTGAATCCTAACTTTGAGACTAAAAGTTCATCCGGGTTACACTCAACATGAACCTGTTTCATAAACCCAAAATTTTATCAAAATTGAAAAACACATCCGAATTTAAATCCAATACTTCAGTAATCTGCTCTTCGGTTAAATCCGAAATCAGAGTTTTATATTTTTCCATACGAACTATGCATACATTCAAATCCTCTTGTTTCGATTTTTCAATCAGGCTTAATAATAGATATGGATTATGAGTAGTAATGAAAAACTGGTTCGTTTTGTCTAAGGCAATTCTTTCTGCGAGGTACTTTGTATAAAAGGGAAAAGTATTGCTTTCCGGCTCATCGAATAAAAGAATACTATCCTTATTACTTTTTATGGCAATGATATAAAAAATTATTCGTTGCAGCGTTTCAGATAAAGAAGAATAAGGGTAACTGTATATTTCATCATCAACAAATTTACTTGCCAATATTTCATTTTCTGTTGGCTTTAATGTCAGTGTCAATCCTTTCGACTTTAGAAATTCCGACACCCATTTTTTATATTCTGCATTTGATAATAACAATGATGGTAAATTTTCGCCATAAGGCACAGCCAGGTGTGGAAAATAAGAGTTTTCAAAACTTGTAAGTCTTTTATATTCATAAAAATGAACCTTAGTATTACTCGAATTACCGCTATTTTCAATATTCCCTTCATGTGAGATTATCGTTGGGCGCTCTTTATCTTTTTCTGAATCCAAAAGAAAATGGAATCTGTTTTCAAGAGCGCCATCACCACGAATAGCATATTGCAGTGTGGTGCATTTATCACCGGCATTTACCTCTATAGGTTTGTTAATATTAAAATCGTAAAACAAATCTCCTATCGTTTTATAGCGAAACATTTGTTTATTCAAAACCTGAGTTATGGCATTTTGACTTTGAAGGCACAATGCCTCAATAATGTTACTCTTTCCGCTATTAGGTTCCCCTATAAAAACATTCAATTTTTTACAGGATATTTTCAAATCTTTTATGGATTTAAAATTTTTTATACTTAATTGCTTGATCATAACATTGTTTTTTTGCAAATTTAAGATTTTTCTGTTTAATATTACAATCAAAATTGACAACTTTAGTTCATTATCAGGCAGTAGCCCCAATGTATACACCGAATTTCATTTAACTATACCAAATATAGTAACTCCATCGTGAAAAGAAGTGGGCGCTGAATTTCTGATTTTATTATCAGTCAATAATTTTTAATACTTTTGCACCTTAATTTTTGAAAGATGTATAACGTTTATGTTTGCGGTGAGAATGTTATTACTTCACTTGGTTTTACTGTTGAAGAGAACACGGAAAATATCAAAAAAGACATTTCTGGCGTCCGCCTGATCCAGAACAGGAACTTGTTCACTGATGATTTCTATGCTTCGTTGGTTGATACTCAACGTCTCGAAAATGAATTTTCCGCGTTTTCAGCCCCCCGGCAATATACCCGCTTTGAAAAACTCCTGATTGTTTCGGCTAAGTATGCCCTTGTGCAAAATCCGAATATTGATGCTTCCTCAGATAAAACGCTTTTTGTGATCTCCTCTACCAAAGGCAATATCGACCTGCTCGAAGAAAGACAGAAGACCCTTTTCGAACCCAAGAGAATATACTTGTGGAAGGCCGCTGAAATGATCGCCGGGTTTTTTGGAAATAAAAACACGCCTTTGGTCATTTCAAATGCGTGTATTTCCGGAGTGCTCGCCATTACGAATGCTGCCAGCATACTGAAAACCGGAGCTTACGAAAATATCATTGTCATTGGAGGCGATATTGCCACCGAGTTTGTAATTTCTGGCTTTTTATCCTTCAAATCACTGAGTTTTGGCGTTTGCAAGCCTTTCGATGTGAACCACGACGGGCTGAACCTGGGTGAAGGTGCCGGGACAATGATCCTGACCAATAAACCGGAAAATCTCAACAACACCATCACGGTAAAAGTACTCGGCGGCGCCTGCAACAATGATGCGAATCATATCTCCGGCCCTTCACGTACCGGCGAAGGTCTCATGTTTGCGGTTACCCGTGCCTTGAAAAATGCGGGCATCGCTGCCGGGCAGGTAGATTTTATCTCGGCTCACGGAACAGCCACGCCCTACAACGACGAGATGGAATCAAAAGCCTTCAGCAGCGCCGGACTGAGCGAAGCACCCCTGAACAGCCTGAAAGCATATTTTGGGCATACCCTGGGCGGTGCAGGCGTGATCGAATCTGCGATCTCCATTCAGGGAATGAAGCAGGGTTTGATGTTCAACACCCTGGGATTCAAAGAATACGGCTTGCCCGAAAAAATAAATATTGTTGACAGGCTGACCGAAAAGGAACAAAAACATATTTTAAAAACCGCCTCCGGATTTGGAGGCTGTAATGCTGCTGTTGTATTTGCAAAAAAATAATCATTATGTATATAACAAAATCTGCATGTATTTCACAGAACACAGTCTGGTGCAACGATCAGATTGTTTATCAGCTTGAATATTTGCAAGAAGTGGATTCCGTTTTTCAGCATTTTATTAAATCGGTATTCAAGCTGATTTGTACACCCTACCCCAAGTTCTACAAAATGGACAACCTGAGTAAGCTGGCATTTGTAGCATCTGAAGTACTGCTGAAAGACACCGAATTATTATCAAAATACGCCAAAGAAGATATCGGCCTTGTTTTTATGAATAGCTCTTCAACCATAAATACCGACAGGGACCATCAGAAAACCATCAGTGACCGGAGTAATTATTTTCCCAGCCCGGCCATTTTTGTTTATACCCTGCCCAACATCATGCTAGGGGAGATTTGTATAAAAAATGGTTTTTTTGGTGAAAATGCGCTAATAGTCTCCGAAAAATTTGATGCGGAATTACTTTGCCGGCAGGTAGAACTTCTTTGCGAAAATCAACGATTGAAAGCATGCATTGCCGGATGGCTTGATGTAAATGATAATAATTACGAGGCTTTTATTATGCTGGTAGAACCTGATTCAAGTGTTGATAATTCAAAAAAATGTATTAATTTTGCCGCCCCAAATATTGAAGAATTAATTAACCGATAAGAAACTACATTTTATGCAAGAACAAGAATTAATTGAAAAACTCCGATTAGAAATAATCCAGCAACTGAACCTCGAAGATCTGAAACCGGAAGATATTGATCCTGATGCAGCTCTTTTCGGCGAAGGATTGGGACTTGATTCTATTGATGCGCTTGAACTGATCGTTTTACTGGAAAAAAATTACGGTCTGAAAATAGAAGATCCGAAAGACGGGAAGAAAATATTTGCTTCTATCAGGACCATGGCCAAATACATTCTGGACAACCAAAAAGCATAATCGCAGTGCCTAAAAGGATCTATGTTACCGGGATGGGCATCATTTCCGCTTTGGGGAAAAACGTTCCGGAAACTTTTGATGCTCTTTCGCACTGCCGTTCAGGCATCGGGCCTATCCGGCTGCTTGATACCATCCACAAAAATAAAATTCCTGTTGCAGAAGTTCCCTACTCTAATGAGGAACTTGCCGAATTATTGTATCTGGCAACCAGAAAAGATCTAACCCGCAGCACGCTTCTGGCAATAAAAGCCGTTAAAGAAGCCGTCGGCTCAGCCCGGCTTACAGACTTCAAGGGCACAGGACTGATCTCTGCCAACACCGTCGGCGGTATGGACAAAAGCGAACAATATTATTACGATTATCTGAAATTAAAAAAGGTCAACCCTTTTATTGCTACTCATGATTGTGCCGACAGCACCGAAAAAGTCGCCGATTTTTTTGGAATTGACGAGTTTGTTACCACCCTGAGCACGGCCTGTTCTTCGGCATCCAACGCAGTATTGCTTGGCGCCAGAATGATACAGAACGGCACTCTGAAACGCGTGATCGCCGGCGGTACCGAGTGCCTGACAAAATTCCATCTCAACGGGTTCAATTCGTTGAAAATTCTGGATAATGAGCCCTGCAAGCCTTTCGATAAGAACCGTGCTGGCATCAACCTGGGTGAAGGTGCTGCCTATATCGTCTTAGAATCAGAAGAGGTAGCAGAAAGAAACGGCAAAGAGTATTTTTTTGAGTTGAAAGGATGGGGTAATGCCTGTGAAGCTTTCCACCAGACAGCCTCTTCGCCCGAAGGCGACGGCGCCTACCTCGCCATGAAAAAAGCAATGGAAATGAGCGGTCTGCAGCCGGACAACATTGCTTATATCAATGCCCACGGTACAGGCACCGACAATAACGACATCTCTGAAGGCAGGGCCATCGAACGGCTTTTTGCCCCTCATATTCCTTTGGTAAGTTCTACGAAACCTTATACAGGGCATACCACCAGTGCAGCTGGTACGGTTGAATCCATTATTACTCTGTTAGGAATGAAATACAACATGGTTTTCCCAAATCTTAACTTCAAAGAGCAAATGCCGGAACTTAGTTTTTCACCTGTCGATCAACTTATTACTGATATACAACAAAAACATACTTTATCAAACTCTTTTGGTTTTGGCGGGAACAATACCACACTGATTTTTTCAAAAATTTCGTGATAAAATATTTTCAAACCCCTTCAATACATTTAATCAAATAAATAAACCAACAACAACTATCTGGACGGCCTAACCACCTAAACCCCTAAACCCCTAACAGTCTAAACCCCTAACAGTCTAAACCCCTAACAGTCTAAACCCCTAACAGTCTAAACC
>CAZMPB010000012.1:7635-24777 GCA_964567775.1 uncultured Bacteroidales bacterium | reverse complement strand
CTAGCAGTCTAACAGTCTAACAGCCTAACCTCCTAACAGCCTAACCACCTAATCCCCTCAAAAAATGTCCTCCTACATCTCCGGCATCGGATGCATATCTCCTCAAAAAACTATCGGGAACGTTGATTTCCTAACAGAACCCGTCAATCAGAATGCCTTGTTTCTTCAGTGTATACAGCCCGAATCCTACAGGGATTATATAGATCCCTTGTTGTCGCGCCGCCTTAGCCGGAATATAAAAATGGGGATTACTTCCGCCCTTATCAGCCTGAAGGACAGCGGTATCAGCGAACCAGGCGCTATTATCACCGGAACCGGTATGGGCAGTGTGGTGGATACTGAGAAATTTCTGGCCACTATGCTCGATAATAACGAGACCCTGCTCAACCCGACCAATTTCATGCAATCAACCTACAACACCATAAGTTCACAAATCGCTATCATGCTGAAATGCTCGAATTACAATACTACTTATGTACACCGTGGTTTTTCGTTTGAGTCTGCTATCATCGACGGTCTTGACCTGATGCAGCGAGGCGAAGCTGACTCGGCGTTGGTCGGTGGTATAGACGAAATCTCTGAAAATCATTTTAATATTTCCGGCCTTTTGGGTTTGTGGAGGCAACAAGCAGAAAACCATCTTGACCTGTTGAAAAATCCCGGACAAGGCACTATTCCCGGCGAAGGTTCAGTATATTTTACGCTGACAAAAAACCGGCTTCCCAATTCCTATGCCCGCCTGGATTATTTAAAAACAATATACAAACCAAAATCAATATCCTGCATCCATGATGCTATCAACAACATACTGAAAGAGAATAATTTATCAGCCAACGATATAGACCTTTTTGTTGCAGGGCTTAACGGGAACCAACAAACCGACAACTGGTATCATTCAGTAATAAACGAACTATTTAAAAAACAAGCTGTTGCCGCTTTCAAGCATTTGTGCGGAGAATATTATACGGCTTCGGCTTTCGGACTCTGGCTGGCTTCTAATATCATCAAAAAGCAGCGGATACCTTTAGTTGCACTTTATAAAGGAGTTGCGCCCAAAGATATCCGCCACATTTTATTTTATAACCATTATGCCGGGGAGCAGCATTCCATCGTGCTCATCACTTCATTATAAAACTATTTTTCTTTCAGTGTCTTTATTTCCTGCTTCAGTTGTTCTATCTGGACCTGTTGTTCCTGAATAGCTTTTACGAGTACAGGAATAAGTTCGCTGTATTTCACACCGTAACTATCCGGATACTCACTTCCGGGCTGATTGGTTTCTTTGTCAATTTCGGTCTGAGAATGAATCACAACATCAGGCACAATCGTTTCCATTTCCTGGGCAATAAAACCAAGATTTTTGCCGGTGCCGATGTTCAATTTCTCATCTTTCCAGCTATAGGAAACCGGTCTGAGTTTCAACACTTCAGTAAGCCCATATTGTAAATCTGAAATATCAGTTTTATATCGCAAATCTGAAGTTTGTATCGTTCCATTAGTAGCATAGACTGCAGTCCATTTAAAAGTGGCATTTCCAAGACTGACCGTATTGTTTGCTGAAGGGCGGAAAACATTTCCTCCACCATCAAGTGAAACTATCCTTGTTAAGTTGTCAAAAGGTGTTGCAGCATGGCAAAAATGCCAGTAGGAACCCCCATTAGCCAGAAAATATGTGGCATTAGTGGTATTATAATCCTGTCCAAAACCACGGCCATAGGTATTAGTGCCTACATAAAATTTTCCTCCTACACCGTTCACAACTTCTAAAATATTTGCCGGAGCATTAGTCCCAATACCCACACAACCCGTTGCATGAGAAATATGAAATGTGCCATCATCGTTGGCAGTTCTCGAAACAGAATAACCATCTTTGGTGCCCAGCAAACCTACATACCATTTATTAACATTATCAGTACGATACAACAGTCTCATAAATGAATTCGTATCAGGCCTGTTCAGTAACATACCTCCGTATGTTCCCGTAGAGTTAATATGCAAATAGGGCTGAGAGGATTGCATCTCACATAAAAATCCCGGTGTGGTGGTTCCTATACCTATGCGGGTCCCCGTATTAACAAGAAAATCGCTGGCAATCCATCCCATACCATCGTGAGCGAGGGTTTGTCCAGAGGTTCCCAGAGGTAATGCTTTGGTTCTCTCTGCAAACAGTGCATAAGGAACACTTAAAAGCTGGGAGGTGCCCATATCGGTATACGTCACTCCGCCGGCAGGGTCCATTTCCACCTGAAGCCAGTATTGATTTTTGCCCCATGCAATAGTATCAAACAATCCGTCAACAATGGCGCCTGTACCTATAGCCAGTGTAAACAATCCATACTGGTTGGTAGTTGGCGAATGAGTTTCCGAATATACTACCGGGCCTGTTGCAGATATCATATGCAAAGAAATTCTAATGCCTAATACCTGAGTCGGCAAAACATTACCCGACACATCACGGGCAACAGCCTGGTAATTGAACGCCTGTGGCGACTGGGCAAATGAATAGCCCGTAATCATTAAAAAGAAAAATAATGCAATGAATTTTGTAATTGTTGCTTTCATAGTTTTATAATTTTAATGGTTTATTAATTAACTAAATTGATCTTAATTACTTTGGACTCTTTTTTCCCGTTATCACCCGTGTAAATATATTCAAGGAAGTACATACCCAACGCATTACCAGTTATATCAATGTTTTCAGTATTCACACCTGTTCTGATGTCCATCAGGCGTGAAAAAGTTTGTTGTCCCAGTATATCGTAAAGATGGATCGAAGCCTTGCCTTTTTCCGGCGAATTCACGACAATGCTAAATTTACCATTGGAGGGGTTAGGGAAAATTGAAATAGCGCCATCTTGTGGTTTTTCTTCATTTACAGACACATACCACTCTTCGGGTTGTTGAAATCCCTGGGTCAGGAAATTCCCCATGGATGTAAAGGTTTGTACCATAGTCATTTCAGCCACTGTCGCTGAAAGCGAACCGGCAGCATTAGAATAATAGCCTCCGGAGGAGGAAATTACCATAGGCGTAAGCGACTGGGCAATTAATGTACTGCCCGCAAAAACACCTAAAACTAAAAATAGAATAATTTTGTTTTTCATGGTTAAAATTTTATTTATGCGAAAATAATACATTCAAAAGCAAAAAGCAATAAAAATATTTTATTAAATAATATTTAACAAAAAAATTTAGCCAAAATAGCCCGGCTATTTAATAAAAAAAGAGGCTCCTTTTTATTTGCAAACCCCTTTTCTTAAATACCTCCCTGCTTACAGCAGGCATTATTAAAATTCTTTAACAATAACTGAATTAGCATAATCATTCCAGCAACCGGGATCATAATATGCATCAGTGGCAGTACTATAAAATGTTTTTGCCCAAAGACTTACCGTATGAGTCCCTGGTCCCAGACCCGAAAAGACACCGGTAATACAACCCGGCAAATCAGTAGCAGCGCTTTTTAATACAAGTGCTGCTTTACCAAACGTTGTTGCCACATCATCAATTCTTAATTCATAAATAACCCCTGTACAACCACTTGCAAATGCACTTACACGAAAATTGGACTGAAAATTTAATTCAACATATGTGTCTGAATTATATTTAGTAAATGTGCCCATGTTTGCAATTTTCTGATAGGTAGTGGTAACACTTGCCAGGTGCTGGCATCCGAGAGGCTGAAATGCAGAGACTTTTCCAGCATGCTTTGCATACATCGCATAAGGAACAGTTAACAACTGGCTTGTCCCCATGGGGGTATAAGTTGTCCCACCGGCAGGATCCATATCTACCTGAATGAAGTAATAATCCGAACCCCAGGGAATAGTAGAAAAATTGCCGCTTACCACAGTTCCCAGCCCGATACCAATAGTAAATAGACCAAACTGGTTGGTGGTAGGTGTTTGAGTTTCGGAATACACTACCGGGCCGGTGGCAGAAGTAGAATGAATATAAATTTTAATGCCTAACAGAGAATTCGGGATAACATTACCCGAAACATCACGGGCTACTGCCTGGTAATTGAACGCCGGCGGCACTTGAGCAAATGAATAACACGTAATCATTAAAAAGAATAATGATAAGATGATCTTTGTAAATGTTGTTTTCATAGTTTTATTATTTTTATGGTTTATTAATTAACTAAATTGATCTTAATTACTTTGGACTCTTTTTTCCCGTTATCACCCGTGTAAAGATATTCAAGGAAGTACATACCCATCGAATAAGCCCGGATATCAATATCCTCGGTGTTCGATCCCGTAACAATGTCCATCTGCCTTGAAAATGTTTTTTGTCCCAATATATCATAAAGATGAATCTGGGCGAGACCATTTTCCGTTGAATTCACGGTAAGGCTAAATTTACCGCTGGAAGGGTTGGGATAAATTGAAATATTTCCATCAGTTTGTTGTACTTCATTCACAGAAATAAACCAATCTTGGGGCTGTTGAAATCCCTGGGTCAGGAAATTACCCATGGAAGTAAAGGTTTGTACCATAGTCATTTCAGCCACTGTCGACGAAAGCGAACCGGCTACAGAAGAATAATAGCCTCCGGAGGAGGATATTACCATAGGTGTCAGCGACTGGGCAAATAACTTACTGCCCGCCACAACACCTAAAAACAATAGCATAATAATTATATTTTTCATATTTTTAAATTTAAGTGAAACAAATATACAATATTTTATACCTGAAAACAATAGAAAATATTTATTGAAAAATAATTAACATTTCAAATTAGTAAAATTAACTGATATTTATCTAAAAGAGCGCTATTGTTTATAATACATGCATAGCGCTTTTCTTTGCTTGTATGATGGCAATAAAAAAGCCCTGGGAAAAATCCCGGGGCTTCAGTAGTATAATAAGGTATATTGTATGTGATATGTATGAAATAAATTCTTAAAAAATAAATTGAATATCCTTGCCTGCCGCAAGCAGGGAACAAGGATTAACCTTGCCTGCTGCCCGCCAGATCCGCCATCTGGCGGGCTGGCAAGCAGGGATTTTAGAACATTGAAGTTCAGATACTTCTGAAATCAAAAATCAGTGTTCCTTGTTCATCATTCTTTTGAACATTATTGCATACCCGTTACTATCAATTATAAAACATAAGTCAAACCGCCTCTGATAGAGGGGTTTTGCTGAGGCGAATTAGCGCCGATATCAATATCAAGTAAAGGATCGTAAAGCAACATGGTTTTAACCCAGAGGTTACCGCTTATTTGATGCTCGTAACCAATACCTATAGGGCAACCCATTACCCATACACCTTTTTTGTAAATATCACCAATGCTGTTTTTCAGATACCCTGAATTGGTAACATGAAATTCGGCATGACCAAAAATTCCCTTCCACACGGAATATTCAGCGAAAATAGCGCCGCCGTAAGAAAACTGGCCGGACATACCTACCGTAGAGGTTGCCTGATACTGGATGATCGGCGATACGCCCACACTGAAATTTTTATAACGGTACCCCGCTATCGGTGCAATATTCAGGTTTAATCCTCCTAAAATGCCAATATTCATATCGCCACCCGTAAAAAACTGTGCTTGTGTGCGATAGGTAAACAAGGGCACACAGAATATAGCTATAAATAATGCGAGACTTAATTTTCTAAAAAAAATTTTCATAAGAATCGGGTTTTAAGATGTAGTGAGGCATCAAAAATAATACCTTTTTTTGAAAAAATCACAATCTTTTTTTTATAGCATCTGCATCCATGGAAATTCAGTAATACCTCAAATTCGCAAGTCACGGGGTGAAAATTGATTGTCAGACCATTCTTATAATTGCAGTTTTTAAGTCACCCCTTGACTATCAATAGATTAACGAATTTTTGCGGAAATAAGGTTATAAAAAAACCGCTTCAGCAGCGGTTTTTCTTCACGAACAAATTTATTTTGTCATCAAAATTTTTATCGTCTGCCGTGCCTTACCTGTATTCATAGTCACAAAATAAACCCCTGATTTCAGCTTGTCCAATGATGATAAGGACAAGTTGTAATTGCCTGCCGGCTGATTTTCATCAAGCAAAACACCCACAAGCTTTCCGGACATGTCATAAATCGTTATGGTAACATCGGAAAGTTCGCTAAGGGAATAGCTGAGTTTACTGCTGACGTTGGCCGGGTTGGGTGAGATGCTGAACAAATTGCTGGTTTCCGTTTCGGAAATATTGGTGTTTGATGGCATCCAATGCAGGGACATGGCAGAATAATTACCCGAATTGGCCGGTGTCAGGGTTTGTTCGGCAGGCCCTTTGGTGAATTCGACATAAATAGCCGTGCCGTTGGTATTGGAGGCGGTCATCTGCATCCAGACATAGTAGGTACCATCGGGGACTACAGTGCCGCTGACATTGGTAGCATTCCATGTAAATGAAAGCGTTTCGGAAGATATGTTACGGGTGGCGCCTGTTGTGGCATCTACCACGTTTTTGGCGGATGCGGAAACCCATTTATTTAGATATGCAGAGTAGTTGGGATTGGTAAGTCTTGTATAGGCAATTTTAGTTTTGATAAAATCGGTGGGAGTATTGGTGGCACTGCTGTTTTGTATCCACATAGCTACCAAATGTTTCGGGCTGTATTGACCACTCGGCGCCGCTGTAGTTACCGTAAAAGTCAAAGTACCGGCCGTTTGAGCCATCGTGAGTAAAGGGAACAATAAAAACAGGAAAAGGCAAAAAGCCAATTTGTAAAATTTTGTTATCATATATGATTATTTGTTTAATGAACGTACATAATTAACCACATTCCAGCGGTCGGTCTCATCGGGAATCTTTTTCTCGAAGTTTGGTGCTTCATCCCTCCCAATAATGGCTTTAAAATAAATTTCCCCGTCCTGGGCAGCCTGCACCCCTGAAGAGGACAGGTCGGACATGCGGGTCTTAAGAGTTTTTGCTTTCACGCCGTCGCCCTTGCCTGTAGATCCATGACATGATTTGCAATGTAAATCATACAGGCGTTTACCGGCAGCAATATTTGTTGAAGATGATTTGACAGGGTTTTTCAGTGCTTTGTACTTCGCAGGAATAGACCAGGGCTTCTGCTGAAAAGATGCGGAGATCAGGATCACCGCTATAGCCAAAGCTACCAGGTTAAACAAAATAAATTTAACTTTCATAATAGTTGTTTTAAAGAAGTTTTTTGGAAAAAGAAATTTATTAATATTTATAATCAGGTAATTTTTTACAAAAATACTACAAAATACATTCCATACATATAATACTGAAAAAAAAACAGTACGCTGATCGGTAGGGGGTTTTATACCGATACGCAATATGTAATAGTCCGAAAGGCTGGACTAAACATATTGTCTCCCGAAGAAAATTCGGGACAAGTTATCGGCATTAACCATTCTAAAATTTAAATTAGCCTCTGGACTAATTTAAATTAAGAATTGGTATTATTTTTTTCTTCCTCTGTTTTCAGAAAAAGGGATCAGCCAATGGAAAACAAGAAAAAGCACCACGATCAGCAGCAGTGCCGTTGCTGACATTAGGATGATGTTCAGTTCGGGATTTTTTTTCAAAACCTTCACAATTTTACTTTCGCGCGTAACATTTTTCAGAAACCCGCTTTTACGTTTGCCTGACACAGGCCTGTTTTTATAAAGGGTTTTCAGGAGCAGCGTATTTTCCGTGTGGCATGCCTCACAGTTCCTGACTGCATCAAATTTATTTACTATCTGGTGCGAAACAAGCAATTGATCATCCACTTTCGCGTGACAATCAATACAACGGACGCCTGCGAGGTGTCTGGGTGATTCGGGCAGCCAAAGGTGTGCTACTGTCATATCGGGGATGGTTTTGCCTGTAATTTTTTTCGTGGTATCTGTTCCGCTTTTATCATGGCACTTCAGACACATGTTATTGTCGTATTCAATGATCCGCCTTATATCTGCTGTTGAATCCCTCACAAATTGTATGTCATAATGGGCATCGTGGCAACTCCAGCAATTAAAATCCATACCAATGGCCTTAAAATGATCACCTGACATAAAAGCTGTGTCGATATCTTCAAAGTGGTATTTTGCATAGTTTTCATCGCCACCATGACAATCAAGGCAGGTGGACAAGGGTAAGGATTTAAGTTCAGGGTTGTGTGGCTGTACATTATATTCATCGGAATGGCAGTCGGTACATTTGAAATCCCAGTGCGTCGAATGATAATAACGCAGCGTATCAATGATATTTCCGGCTTGCATGAAACCCGAAATTTTCCTGGTGGAGTCTTCGGGATCGGGCATTTCATAGCGTCCGCCGGCATGGCATTTCAGGCATTGGTCATTTTCGGCTTTGCATGTGTATGCCTTTAACGGCAAGGCATGGCCTGCTTTTATGGCATCGTAATTCCAGGTGATCCAAAGAATAATAATGGCAAAAATCACCATAATAACGACGCTTAGAAGGTTGCCCGTCCTGTGTTTCTTGCTCTTATCCTTCACAAAATACTGTTCCTTAATTAATTCATTCGAACCATAATGTTGAATCCGATCATCAATCCCTTGAGTTTTGTAAAATCAAACTGGTTGTAACTGAAGTTATGTTGCTGATTTAAAGCACGGTATGAAGAAGCAAATACCTGAAACACATGTGTAGAAGTAGCTATCTCTAAACCAAGAACAAGGTTGGGCTTGGGTTTTAGCTGATAAGCGGAGGCTTTTTTCAGAAAAAATCCCTGATCATACTCGATAATTACCGACATGCCGCGGTAAAAGTTTATACGGGCGCCGGCGGAAACACCAAGAATATCATTTTGTATCACTCCGGGATAGGATGTTCTGATGATGGAATTTGCAGAATCGGACACGTTGATGATGGTATCGCTCAGTTTAACACTTTCCACTTTGTTGAAATGACTGTAACTGGCGGCTATTTCGAGAGAAAAATTATCATGGAACTTACGGGAAGCAATCAGTTGGGCATGGTAAGATAATTTATCAATAAATTTATATCCGACACCATAATATCGTTTTGAACGTGCACTCAGCGTCGTATTCCCGTAAAAGGTAAGGGATAAAGGGATCTTGCCGCTACGGTTCTGTTCGAGCAAATTAGCTTTGACAAAAAGTTCCTGGTATTTATGGTCTTTTTCTGTGCCAAACCCAACCATAAGCCTTTCCAGGATTGAATAAGTGAGTGCAAGACGAATGTTGGAGGCGCCATAAATTCCAAAAAGATCATGAATGCCATTGTCAAGGTTTGAAAAACGGTGCTGGATATGAAGCTCAAGACTTCCTTTTGCCGGAATTAAACCGGTGGGCAAATCAGCCAGCATCGAAGATGCCCAGGGATCCCGCACGGGTTTTTTACCTTCGGCTATTTGCAGTGCCACAGTATCCACATTATCTGCATTGTTTTCAGGAATACTATCGGTGTTCTGTGCCATTACCGAGGACGAAAATAACCCGACCATGAGAATTATTGCAGGGCCGACAAATCCGTTGAAATAAGTTTTTTTCATAAAAATCAAATGTTAATCAATTATTTTTTGCGCCCTGTTGAATCCAGGTCAGAATTTTTTCCTGTTCTGCCTGGGTAGCAATCCCATAATGGGAACTTGTAGTTTCTGACAGGTACGTATAAAGCAGGCTGGAGGCAGGATTTGCAAGGTTGATATACTGTCCCGGTATGGGAGCCAGACTGTTGTATGCATTGGCTGGTGTCAGGTCGGGAGAAGTTGCACCCGGCGCATGACAACTTACACAATTGGTATTGAAAATTGGAATAATATCCGTGGAAAAGCGCACTGAATCCATTGGTGCCGCGGGATTATAAGGGATGTCGCCCGAACCCAGGTCAATACTGGCTTTCTCACAACCGGTAGAAATTGCTATTATGAAACCGAACAGGGCAATGAAAACACAGGGCTTCTTTTTCAGCATATTCTGTCGAAGGTTTCGGAAAGTAAGCGTTAAAGATGATTTCATGTTAATGAATATTTTAAAAAATAAGGTGCAAAAGTAATTTAAAAACAGGTGTTCAGGTACAAAAAAATTTAATATTTTTGACGTCTGAAATTTTAGGCATGAGTCAACAACAAAACGTAAGAAAATTCGGAGTATCCTCCTGGAAATACGGTGAAAGTTTTCTTGCTTCGTTTATTCTTGTTTTCATTGGTTTTTTTACCGAATTCGCCACGGGTGGCAAAGGAATATCCATGCCGGGATGGCCAGCCAATTTAATGATATTGTTGCTTTTCGTTGCTTATGTCATCATTTTTCATTTTCTCGTAAAGCATCCCGTAAAAAGATGGTTATCAAGTGTACCTGCTGCAATATCTGCCATCAGCGTATTTTCTTTTCTTGTGTTGCTGATGGGTTTTATCCCACAGGGTGAAAATAATGGTAGTAGTTTCATATCCGGACTCGGGCTGACCCACATTGCACAAAGTTGGCCCTACCTTCTAAGCAGTTTGTACCTGATATTTATTCTCAGTTTTACCATCATCAGAAGATTGTTGCCATTTTCACTTAAGAATGTTGCCTTTACGCTAAACCATCTCGGGCTATGGATAGTTGTTGTGGCCGGTTCACTCGGCGCCTCTGATTCGATGCAGCTAACTATGATGCTCAGCAAAAACAAAATTACTATTCCGGCTTATAACGACCGGGGGCAGGCCTTTGACCTGGGCTTTGGCATAAAACTCCTGAATTTCAGTATTGATGAATACCCCCCTACCTTAGGACTGATAAACACCCGAAGCGGAGAACTTGTTTATCCTAAAGAGAATCTTACGGAAGCCGTCAAAGGCAACAAAGCTAAGATGGGAAACTGGTCTGTTGAAGTTAAGGAATATATTGAAAATGCCCAAAAAGACGATTCAGCAAGGTTCATGCCTTCGGCAACACCCGGAGCGCCCACTGCCTACATTTCAGCCAATAATTTACAGAACGATGTAATTGCGGGAGGGTGGGTGACATCGGGCAGCCCCTTTGTTTACCGTCAGGACCTGGTACTCCCTAATGACCAATCTATTGCAATGACCACGCGCAAACCCAAAAAGTACATCTCAGAAATCAGGGCCTATTACGATATGAACAAATACGAGGATTTTACGGTTGAAGTGAATAAGCCCGTGAAGTTCAAAGGCTGGACGATCTATCAGAGCGGATACGACGAACAAATGGGCAAATGGTCAACGACCAGTATTATTCAACTCGTCAGAGACCCATGGCTCCCGGCAGTGTACACAGGGATATTTATGATACTTGCCGGCGCCTTGTTTATGTTCTGGACCGGCAGAGCGAAAAATCAGCAATAAAAACAATAATATGACCTGGACAGATTTTCCGATTTTTGTATTTCTTTGTTGCGGGCTTTGGCTGGCAGGTATGTTGTTGCTGTTTCCAAAGAAAAAGATCGCTGAAAAACTTTCACACCTGCTGATCATTGCAGGGGCGGTGTTGCTTGCCGTGTTCATCGCAGGGCTGTGGATCAAACTCGAACGGCCTGTGTTCAGGACTTTAGGAGAGACACGTCTATGGTATGCTATGTTTCTGTCATTAATAGGTTTGGTCATCTATTATAAGTGGAGATATAAATGGCTTTTGGCGTATAGTATACTGATGTCAGCGGTTTTTCTTATCATCACATTTTTTCATCCTGATACGTTCGACAAGACGCTGATGCCCGCGCTGCAAAGCCCGTGGTTCATACCTCACGTCATTGTATATATGATTAGCTATGCTTTTCTGGCTGCAGCCTCGCTTACCGGCATCAAAGGCCTTTATCTTTCCTACAAAATGAAACCTGTAGAAGAAACGCTACGACTTGCCGATAACATCGTTTACATAGGGTTTGCCTTCCTGACTATTGGCATGCTGCTGGGCGCTTTATGGGCAAAAGTAGCCTGGGGACACTACTGGACATGGGACCCCAAAGAAACATGGGCACTGCTTACCTGGCTTGTATATTTGCTCTATATTCATTTCAGGATCAATAAGAACAGCAATATAAAACTTGCTCTCTGGATACTTGCACTTTCATTTTTTGTCATGCTCATTTGCTGGTTCGGAATAAACTATTTACCTTCGGCACAAGACAGTGTGCATGTTTATTCTTCTTAAATTCCCATTTTTAATTCAGGTCTAATATATTTGTTAAACAGACAAATATTTTCAAATAATTTTATTTTACTATAGCAATTAATAGAAAAATATTTATTTTCGTAAAAAAAATTAAAACTACTATGAAAAAATTATTTTCGATTGTTCTGCTATCTTTAATAATGATACAGGCAAGTTTGGCAGGCCCTCAGGAAGACCTCATTACAGCCTGTAAACAAGGCAATCTGGATGGCGTGAAGGCAGCCATAAGCGCAGGTGCTAATGTTAACCAGATGGATGCTGTCGGCCTTGTTCCGATGGGGTATGCAGTCATGTGGCCTGAAGTTGTTTCCTATCTTCTTGACAATGGTGCCGATCCCAACGCGGGCAACAATTCAGCTTTATATAACGCAGTGGTATATTATTCGGTTGATGTGATCAAACTGTTGCTTGCAAAAGGGGCTGACGTTAATAAAGGCATTATTATCTCCGGTGATCCTATGGTAAACGCTTACAAGAAACTGCTTGACGATGAAAAGGCAAAAGGCAAAAAAGCAAATAAAACCATCATCAAGACTTACGAAGACCTTATCGCGGCTGCTGGTCCGCCAAAGGCTGACACAAAGCAGTCACCGCTGGACTATGCTGTCGGAAATTCAAATTGTGTTGAATGTGTTAAGCTATTACTTAATGCCGGCGCAAAAACAGATAGTAAAGATGCCGAAAACGGGAATCTGATATATACGTTTGCATCGTCTGCCGCTGATCCACAAGTGCGGATTGATGGGTGGAAATCACAAATCCCTACCTTCGAAACTTCTTACGGCATGAAATTCCCGGATTGGTTTAAAAATTTAGATGCTTCACGTTGCGGCAAAGCAGAAGATATCTTAGCCCTTTTATTGCCATTGGGACTTAACATGAATGATGCAAATACAACTTATGGTTATACAGCTCTTGGGAGAGCCTTACAATACAAGAAAATTCCTATTGCAAAACTACTGATACAAAATGGAGCAGATCCGAAAATTGCAATAAATTATCACTCCGGCGAAAAAGCATTAGCGACCATTTATCCTATCTGTCAGGCAGCCGAAGTGGGCGATCTGGAACTTATGAAGTTGATCGTAGAAAAAGGCGCCGATATTAACACCAGGGCCAAAGGAATGTCGTTGATGAATGTACAAAATTTAACAGGTGGCGAAAACTACACACCCCTGAATCTGGCCCTGGCAAATGGCAAGCCGGATGTTGCAGCCTTTCTTATTACAAAAGGCGCCGATATTAATATTGGTGTGGAGGGAAGCGTTGCTGTCAGGCCCAAAAATATTCCCGACAATGTAGATTTATACTGCCTCGCAATTGTTACCAAGAAAACACCTATCTACTGGGCTATTGAAGCCGGCTCCATGGATGTTGTTCAACTACTGGCAGAGAAAATGTTATGGAAATTTAATCCTGATTATACTATTAAATCGTCAGGAGGATTTGTTGATCACATGGGTATGAGATATTCATGCCTGACTTACAAGGATAAATATACGCCATCCTTGTGGGCTATAGAAGTGGGGCAGGATGAAATTGCAAAATTCCTGATGACAAAAGGAATGTAACACCATTTTGGAGTCAAATACCGTATTGAAAAACATATAGTCCAAACTTCTTTTAACTTGTTTGTACTTCAGCCTGAGGCGTATATTATCCTTCGGGCATGTCTGCCGCCAGGCAAGAATAACCCTGTCAGACTGTCGCAAACAGCCAGGCAAATGAGAAATATCATACGTCCTTTTGGACTGACCAACATTTCAATTTGGTATAATTTAGGTTTATGTACCCCCTAACGGATTATTTAGAATTTATATAAATAACGGCCTGATTTTTGATTGGAATAAAAAAACATAAAAAATGAAAACACTCATTTCGATAATGTTGGTATTAATGACCAATGTATTGTTTGCACAAACAAACAACAACTTCTATGATTTGAAAGCACAGACGCTGGAGGGGGAAGACTATAATTTCTCGCAACTTAAGGGCAAGAAAGTACTGATTGTCAATACCGCTTCAAAATGCGGATTCACCTCACAGTATAAAGAACTTGAAGAACTTAACAAAAAATATGGTGGTGAAAAATTTGTCATGTTAGGTTTTCCTTCCAATGATTTTATGAACCAGGAACCTTTAAATGAAAAGGAAATTCGTGAATTTTGCACTATCAACTACGGTGTTACTTTTCAAATGATGTCAAAAATATCCGTCAAGGGAAATGAGATTCATCCAGTTTATCAATGGCTTACAAGTAAATTGAAAAACGGTGTGATGGATTCCAAAGTTAAATGGAATTTTCAGAAATACCTTATTGATGAAAACGGGGTTCTTTTCACCTCACTCCCCTCTTCAGAAAATCCCTTGTCGGAAACAATAACAAATTGGATAGAAGGCAAATAACAAATCAGAGGCTCGGAGTCGCCTGAATAAAAGGAAAAAGTAAAAATATTTTTCCGGTCTATTTCAGCCATTTATCCAGCCATCCGAAAAACTCACGCTGCCAGAGCACACTGTTCTGTGGCTTGGTAACAAAATGGGTTTCGTTGGGAAAATACAAAAAGCGGCTTGGAATTCCCTGCAACTGTGCAGCATCAAAAGCCTGCATACCTTCGGTATAAGGGATGCGGAAGTCGTAACCGCCGTGTATCACGAGAATAGGAGTATCCCAGTTACCCACAAATTTATGCGGTGAAAAGTCATAGCTTTTGGGTTTGGGATTATTCCAGTATGCGCCGCCGAGATCGTGGTTGGCAAACCACATTTCTTCGGTGGTGCCATACCAGCTCTCGAAATTAAACATGCCGCAATGTGCGATAAATGCCTTGAATCGTTTGTTGTGGTTGCCCGCCAGCCAGTATACTGAAAAAGCGCCGTAACTTGCTCCTACCGCACCTAATTTTTCTTTATTTACAAAAGGTTCTTTAGAAACGGAGTCGATGGCGGCCAGGTAGTCGCGCATATTCTGCCCGCCGTAATCAAGCGCAATCTGGTCGTTCCATTCCTGTCCGAAACCTGGCAAGCCTCTGCGGTTCGGGGCAACAATAATATAATCGTTTGCCGCCATCAACTGCAGGTTCCAACGATATGAAAAGAACTGGCTAACAGCACTCTGCGGGCCTCCCTGACAATAAAGCAAGGCCGGGTATTTTTTGTTTTTATCGAAATTCGGGGGATATAGAACCCATACCAGCATTTTCTTTTTGTCTGAAGTGCTTATCCAGCGCTCTTCCACCCGGCCCATGGTCACATTCGAAAGAAGTTCCTTATTGGTAAAGGTGATCTGAACCGGATAATATTTCCCTTTTTCAGCATCCACACGATAAACCTCTGACGGCGACGACATCGACATTTTCACACCCAGCATGGTTTTGCCATCGGCGTACAATTCGGTAAAGTCGTGAGCCCCGGTGGTTAGTTGAGTGATTTTTTTTGCGGCAACATCAGCCTGAAAAATCTGGCAGGTAGCATTGAAATAGCTCAGGAAATATATGTTTTTATTGTCGGAACTCCAGCGGAGGGTTGTGGCGCTCTCATCAAAACTTTCGCTGATATCGGTATACGTTTTTGAATTGAAATCATAAACCATCAGCCGCTTTTTGTCCGACTCGTATCCGGCGGTTTTCATGCTGCACCAGGCAATTTTTTTGCCATCGGGCGAAAACACAGGATCAAGGTCGTAGCCGGGCATATCCTTACTAATGTTCTCGGTTTGACTTGTACTTATATTAAAAATATAAATATCCGAGTTGGTGCTTACAGCTTCTTCCCTGCCATGCAATTTACGGCAAACGTAAGCAATCTTCAGTCCATCAGGACTCCAAGCGATCTGCTCCAAGCCTCCGTCCGGAGTGAGCGGCGAATCAAATTTTTCATCGTCCAGTATATCGAGTGCGCCCGAAACTTTCCCATCGGAATAAGCGGAAACGATGATATGGCTGTAGGCATAATCGTGCCAGTCGTTCCAATGACGGTAAAACAGGTCGTCAATGATGCGGACATCAGCTTTGGGCAGGTCGGGATAGACCTCAATGGCGGTTTTGTCGAGTTTGATGTCGCGGGTAAAAAGAATGTGTGTCATTTCCGGTGAATAGGCGAAGCCGGTGATACCCCCCTCAAAAGCTGATATTTGCTTTTTGCCGCTCCCGTCGGGGTTCATCTCCCAAAGCTGTGCATCGCCGCTTTCGGCAGAAATGTAGCCTACCTTTTTTCCATCGGGGCGCCATACACCATTCCATTCACTGCCCGGAGAATTTGTAATATTAACAGGGTTGCCTCCTGCAAGCGGGATCAGGAACAGGTCGCGGTTGCCTTTATTCTCTTCGAGATTATAAAAAGTAATGCCGTACAACACGGATTTTTTATCTGGAGAAAGTTGTATATCGCTTACCCTGCCTAATTTCCAGAGCATTTCCGGGGTAAGTTTGTTTTGTGAAAACATTGCCGGAATAAAGACCAACATCAAACAAAAAAATATTGCTATTTTTCTCATAATTAAAATATTAGGTTTTTAGTTAATAATGAAGCAATGATTGAGATTTTTATGGGCTAAAGGTAATATTAATTTTCGATTTTTTTTCAAAGAACATTAACTTTGTAACAGAGAAAAATACTTTTGACATTATTTAAAAACAAGTTTTAACGGCCTCTGCCTAAAGCAGGTAAATGAATGAAAAGGCAACTTAATAAAGTAAACATTAATAAAACAAAAAATCGAAATAAAGTACGGAAGGACGACAGTTTGGTAGAAAACAAAACAACAACGAAATAAAAGTCCAATCGGGACGGCAGTTTGATAGTCATAGAACAAAATAACAACGAAACAAAAGCCCCAGCGGGGCGACAGGTAGAAAACAAAACAACAATGAAATAAAAGTCCCATCGGGGCGAAAGTTTGGTAGTCATAAAACAAAATAGCAACGAAACAAAAGCCCCAGCGGGGCGACAGGTAGAAAACAAAACAACAATGAAATAAAAGTCCCAGCGGGGCGACAGGTAGAAAACAAAACAACAATGAAATAAAAGTCCCATCGGG
>CAZMPB010000012.1:0-7535 GCA_964567775.1 uncultured Bacteroidales bacterium | reverse complement strand
ACAACAAAAAAAAAGTCCTGTAAGGACGACAGTTTGGTAGAAAACAAAACAACAACGAAATAAAAGTCCCAGCGGGACGGCAGTTTGGTATAACGCAAAAACAAAACAAATGTCACGTAATGACGATAGTTTGGTACAAACGACAAGCCGGCAACGAAATAAAGTCCTGTCCCAAAGGGATGCCTAATGCATAAGGACGGCATTAGAAATTCTAAATTTTCGTTACTTTATCGAGACGTTATCGAGCCGGTTCATCCCTTCGATCGCTTTCTGGTAGTTGACTTTTATTTTTAGCGCCTGCTGATAATCATCACGGGCAAATTTGATATTACCCAGGAGTTCGTAACAGTAACCACGGTTGTAATAGGCTTCGGCATAATTCGGATCACAATTGATGGCATCGGTAAAATGTTTGGCAGCCACATTATAAACCTGAAGATATACCAAATGAATATATCCGAGGTTGTAATGCGCATACTTATATTTAGTGTCAATCTGCAGCAAAGTCGTATATTTTTCAATAGCCTTGTTGTATTCACCGTTTTCCTGATAGAAGAAGGCCAGAGAATACAGCGCCTCTATGCTTTGAGGATTGATATTCAATGCATTATTAAAATAATCAACAGCAAGGAAATTGTGTTTCACAGAATACATCAAGCCAAGCTGCATGTAGGCATGAAAATACTCCTGGTCTTTTTCGACCGCGATCTGAAAATTTCTGACCGCCTTAGCCGTGTCGCCCAAATCTTTGTATGCCATACCTTTGATAAAATCGGCTTTTGCATTCAGATTATCAATTTTCAGGGCTTTGTCGGCATATTCAAAAGTTTTTTTATAGTCTTTCATAAAGAAAAAAAGTTCGGCGAGTTTCAGCACCGCTTCCGCATCATCCGGGTTTATTTCGACGGCTTTTTTCAAAGCTTCCTGGCAGTTTTTGATCTTGCCTGTTGCAAAATAAATATCAGAAAGGGTCCTCAGGTAAAGCGAATTTTTAGAGTCGAGGGCGATGGCTTTATTGATATCATTCATTGCCTTATCCGGTTCTTTTCTGTCGAGATACAGAATGGCCCTTTGGTTATAAAGTCCTGCATTCTTCGGATCTTCATTTATTTTCTTTGTGATCGCAGCCAGATCGGGAGGCAATGAGTCGGTTTGAGTTTTATCCGGATCCGTTTGGCTATTATTTCCGCAAGCAGCGATCAGGAATATCAACAGCAAACCGAATATTTTCAGAATTTTTTTCATTGGAAAACTATAATTTGAAAAATTCATAAAGTCTTTTCCGGGCCAAAGTCCTTCACTGAAATATTTTTAACTCCTTCCTGCCGGTTGAATGGTTTCCCCATGGAACCGGAAAGATATGACGGGGTTAATAACGACAAAGTTGTACAGGCCTTCAGGCTTTTGCCCGGATATTTAAATATTAATTTAATTTTTCTCTGATCTTAGCTTCTAATTCATCGCACAACTCAGGATTATCGAGCAAAAGTTGTTTCAAGGCATCTCTGCCCTGCCCCAGTTTGGTTTCGCCATAGCTGAACCATGAGCCGCTTTTCTTTATTATGTCCTTTTCAACGCCAATATCAATGATCTCGCCAATTTTTGAAAATCCCTCACCGTAAACGATGTCCACCTCTGCTGTTCTGAAAGGCGGTGCCACTTTGTTCTTTACGACTTTTACGCGCACTCTGTTTCCGGTGACGACATCTCCCTCTTTTATCTGAGTAACCTTGCGGATGTCAATACGTACCGAAGCATAGAATTTCAATGCGTTTCCGCCGGTTGTTGTTTCGGGGTTACCGAACATCACGCCGATTTTTTCGCGCAACTGGTTGATAAAGATACAGCAACACCTTGTTTTGCTAATGGTGGCCGTAAGTTTGCGGAGGGCCTGCGACATAAGACGGGCCTGCAGGCCCATTTTTGAATCGCCCATTTCACCTTCAATTTCGCTTTTTGGCGTGAGGGCCGCTACGGAGTCAATGACAATGATGTCAATAGCGCCAGACCGGATCAGGTTTTCAGTGATTTCCAAGGCCTGTTCACCGTTGTCGGGCTGTGAGATCAGCAGGTTTTCGATGTCCACTCCCAGCTTTCGGGCATAGCTGCTGTCGAAGGCATGTTCGGCATCAATAAATGCAGCGATGCCGCCTCTTTTCTGTGATTCAGCAATAGCGTGCAATGCCAGCGTAGTCTTACCTGATGATTCGGGCCCGTAAATTTCAATAACCCTTCCTTTAGGAAAGCCGCCCACACCTAAGGCAACATCAATGCCAATGGATCCGGTAGAAATATATTCGATATCTTCCACTGGATGGTCGCCCAGTTTCATAATAGCGCCCTTCCCATATGATTTTTCAATCTTATCGAGTGTGAGTTGAAGCACTTTAAGTTTTTCTTTGCTGATATTCTCGCTTTTCTTTTCTTCTGTTTCTTTTTCTTTTGCCATGTTATTAAGTTTTTAATTAATTGATTTTCAATTCATCTAATATTTGTTTGGTATGGTCTTTGGTGTTTACCTTATCAAAAACGGCTTCGATTATCCCCTTTTCAGAGATCACAAAAGTAGTACGGGTTATCCCTTCAAAAGTGCGTCCCATAAACTTTTTAGGCCCCCACACCCCATAAAGGTTGCAGATTTTTTTGTCGGTATCTGCTATCAGTGGAAATGGGAGATGAAACTTTGCTATGAATTTCATATGCGATTTTCCGTCATCAGCGCTGACACCGACAATGGCAAAGCCTTTGTTGATCAATAATGAATAATTGTCGCGCAGGTTGCAGGCTTCGGCGGTACATCCCGGGGTATTGTCCCGGGGATAAAAATACAAAACCACTTTTTTACCGCGAAAACTACCCAGGCTGATGTTTTTGCCATCCTGATCCACACCAATGAATTCGGGGGCTTTATCACCTTTCTTTAAAATAGCCATATCAATTTTATTATTATACAAATTAAAGAATATTTATTGTACTTATAAAGAACTATTTTAAAAAAATATCTACAAAATATTATGGGGGTGTTGTTCAGTGATTTTTTATTTTCATTGCCGGCAACGCCATTGGTAGGACTAATTGACGAATGCAATTAATAATTACGCAAAAATTTTCAAAAAAACACTAAATTTGCCCCTTCCAAAAAATCCCTATCCAAATGAGTAATGAGAATATGCCTTTAATGCCAGACTACCTGTTTGAGGTAAGCTGGGAAGTTTGTAATAAAGTAGGCGGAATTTATACCGTCATAGCAAGCAAAGCGCCTGGTATTACTAAGTTGATGAAGAATAACTACCTTCTGATTGGTCCGGATGTGTGGAAAGAGACTCCTGTGAATCCTGATTTTATTGAAGATAAATATCTTTACAAATCGTGGAGGGAAGACAGCGAACTAAAAGGACTTAAATTCAAGATTGGCAACTGGAATATTGCCGGTAAACCTGTCGTTATTCTTGTCGATTTTACCCAATATTTTGCACAAAAAGATGAGATATTATCCAGGCTTTGGGAAAAATACCAGGTAGATTCTTTCACCGGGCAATGGGATTATTTTGAACCGGCACTTTTTGGCATCGCCGCTTCACGCGTTATCCAAAGCTTTTACGAATACCATGTCATAGCCAGCGACCATATTGTTGCACAGTTCCATGAATGGATGACAGGAGCCGGAATCCTTTCCCTCAAAGGCAGGGTTCCTCAGGTTGCCACGGTCTTTACCACCCATGCCACCATATTGGGAAGAACCATTGCTGGAAATGAAATGCCGCTTTATGGCAATCTTAAAGACTTTGATAGTGAATCTCTGGCTAAAAGGATGAACATCATGGCAAAATTTTCACTTGAAAAAAACTCCGCAAAATTTACGGATTGTTTTACAACAGTGAGTGAAATTACTGCCAATGAATGCGCTCATTTCCTCGATAAAAATGTTGATGTGATCACGCCTAACGGTTTCGACGACTCTCTGGTACCCGATGAAGCAAGTTTCAATGATAAACGGATT
The DNA here is from genome assembly GCA_964567775.1 of uncultured Bacteroidales bacterium. Taxonomy (GTDB): domain Bacteria; phylum Bacteroidota; class Bacteroidia; order Bacteroidales; family CAIWKO01; genus CAIWKO01. The sequence goes on along the minus strand of CAZMPB010000012.1, from coordinate 3,535 downwards.
CTTGCCCGCGAAACCTTAAAAAAAATAACCGAAGGCTTGATAAATCAGCCCTTGAGCGACGATACCGTTTATCTGCTTAACAGCGGCAGGTATGAATTTCACAATAAAGGTATCGATTTATTCATTGATTCACTCGGACAACTTAACCGGCAGGAGGTTCTGGCCCATCCTATTGTTGCTTGTATCGCGGTTCCTGCATATCATGCAGGCCCATCGCTCAACCTAAAGGAAAGAATGGCGAAAGCTGATTTCAGCCAGCCCGTTACACAGGATTACTGCACCCATTACCTGCACAATTACGACCAGGATGCCATGATCAGACGCATCAAGGCTAATAATCTGAATAACGCTCCTTCAGATAAAGTAAAAGTTGTCATTGTCCCCTGTTACCTCGACGGAAAAGACGGCATCATCAACCTGAATTATTATGATTTTCTGATAGGATTTGACATGTCAGTTTTTCCTTCCTATTACGAGCCCTGGGGTTACACGCCGTTGGAAAGCATCGCATTTCACATACCGACTATCACAACTTCGCTGTCAGGATTTGGTCTTTGGGTAAGATCAAAATTGACGGAAACTGATAAATCTGTCAGCGTCATTGAACGCGACGATAGCAACAACGAATATGTGACCGGAATGATCACGCAAAAAGTCCTCGAATTTGTCAATTGCATGGAAGAAGAAAAAAATTCCGCACGTATCAAAGCTTTTGAGCTATCACGTCAGGCCCTATGGAAACAACTGGTCGGAAAATATTACAAAGCATTCCACATTGCCCTCGAAAAAGCAGCAGACCGCTTTGAACTATACAAAACAAAATCACTGCCCATACAGTTAGAAATAATACCTCAGAAACAATTAAATCCTTCATGGAATAAGATCCTTGTCAGACCCGGCATCATCGAAAAACTTTCTCCTTTATACAAACTCACTCAAAATTTATGGTGGACATGGAATCCGGAGGCCATAGAATTATTTGAGATGATAAACCCGGCATTGTGGGAGCAGTGTAAACAAAATCCGATAACAGTTCTCGAATCTCTTTCGTTGGAGGATTATAAAAACCTTGCAAAAAATGTTGCTTTCCGTGAAAAACTGGATATTGTTTTCAAGCAATTTACAAATTATTTATCCTATGGCCCCAAAAAGCCAAAAGAACATGTTGCTTATTTCAGCATGGAATTCGGGTTACACCATTCTTTAAAAACCTATTCCGGCGGTTTAGGCATACTTGCCGGTGATTATCTGAAAGAAGCCAGCGACTCGAATGCTAATATTATTGGTGTTAGCTTATTATACCGGTATGGCTATTTCGATCAGAGCATTTCATTGGTTGGCGACCAAATCGCTTCATTTCATCCTCAAAAATATTCCCATTTACCATTGATCCCTGTTCGTCAAAAAACAACAGGCAAGGATGAAAACAGCCCCTGGGTAAAAGTTCAGGTAGCAGCCCCCGGAAGAACCATCACTGCAAAAGTATGGAAGGTCAATGTGGGCAGAGCATTGCTGTACCTGCTTGATACTGATATTGAAGAAAACACCGCTGAAGACAGAACCATTACGCATTGTTTGTATGGCGACGGCTCTGAACTCCGTTTCAAACAGGAATTATTATTGGGCATTGGCGGAATCCGTCTTCTGGATAAACTGGGTATCACCCCTGACGTTTATCATATCAATGAAGGACATGCAGCCTTTATAGGTATTGAGCGGCTTCGCAAATTAGTGCAGGAAGAAAACCTCACCTACAGTGAAGCAACAGAAGTGGTTAAAGCTTCTACATTATTTACCACTCATACACCGGTTCCTGCAGGCCATGACCGCTTCAGCGAAGACATCCTCAGGGCTTACATACCACATTATGCCGACAGGTTAAAGATCAGTTGGGATAATTTTATGAATCTTGGGAAAGCGAACGAGTACGATCCGAATGAAGAATTCAGCATGAGTTATCTGGCAGCCTCCCTGTCATCAGACACCAACGGAGTAAGCAAAATCCACGGAAGGGTTACCCGCGGGATGTTTGCTGAACTGTACCCTGGGTACTTTCCGGAAGAACTGCATATCGGCTATGTGACAAATGGCATACATTTTCCTACTTGGGTGGCTAAACGATGGAAAAATTTATACGATGCCACTTTTGATCCGAAGTATATCAGCGACCAATCGAATCATGAGTACTGGAAAAAGATCTATGATGTTCCCGATAAAACCATTTGGGATATCAGACAACAACAACGGACAGAACTTATTGATTTTCTTCGCAAAAGGCTAGTGAGTGAAATGACCTTACGACAGGATAATCCTCAAAATATTTTTAATGTTTCCAAATTAATCAACCCGGATGCACTAACCATCGGATTTGCCCGCAGATTTGCGACTTACAAAAGGGCAAACATGCTTTTTTCCAATCTGGATCGTCTTTCACAGATAGTAAATAATAAAAAACATCCCGTGCAATTCGTTTATGCCGGAAAAGCGCACCCTAAAGATAAAGAAGGTCAAGAACTCATCAAAAAGATATATGAGATCTCTACTATGCCAGAATTCATAGGGAAAATAGTCATCATTGAAAATTACGACATCGAATTAGGGAAACACCTTGTGCAAGGTGTGGATATCTGGCTCAATACTCCTACGCGCCCTCAGGAAGCTTCCGGAACCAGCGGGGAAAAAGCTGTGATGAACGGCGTTATCAATTTCAGTGTTTTGGACGGCTGGTGGGCCGAAGGTTACCGCCCTGAAGCCGGATGGGCATTAAAAGAAGAACGCACCTACAAAAACCAGGCTGCTCAGGATGCCCTGGACGCCGCTACCATATACAACATGTTGGAAAATGAGATAATTCCTATGTTTTATGATCGTAATAAAAAAGATGTGCCGACAGCCTGGGTGCAGAAAATCAAAAATACCATCGCACTGATAGCACCGGAATACACTACAAAACGCATGCTGGACGATTACCGCAATAAATATTACAAAAATATTTACAAACGTTCCTTATCAATAAATAACAATAATTATCTGAATGCCCGAAAGTTAGCTTCCTGGAAACAAAAAATCCTGAGAGCCTGGGACAGCATAGAAGTGATCTCTGTCAATACCATTGATTCGAATAAAAAACCCTTGGGACTCGGGGACAAGTTTTATGCAGAAATAAAGATCAAACTCAACGAACTGAGCAAAAATGATGTGGGCGTTGAGATGATCTTAGGACAGAAAGTCAACGATGTGGTGAATAAAATATTGTTGCAGAAGGAACTAAAAATCAAAGAAACACAGCACAACGTTATCACATATCATATTGAATTCCCGACAGTAAAAATCGGTGTGTTTGATTATGCCTTCAGAATATACCCGAAAAACGAATTGCTTGCCAACCGACAGGATTTTAGCCTGATGAAGTGGGTTTAGGAGTCAGGAGGCAGAAGTCAGAAGTCAGGAGGCAGAAGTCAGAAGTCAGGAGGCAGAAGTCAGAAGTCAGGAGTCAGGAGTCAGAAGTCAGGAGTCAGGAGTCAGGAGTCAGAAG
>CAZMPB010000011.1:2689-42561 GCA_964567775.1 uncultured Bacteroidales bacterium | reverse complement strand
GTATCCGGAAGCCTGCAACGTTCGGCTATTTGTGACCCTCATCCATAAAAGAGGAGGCAAAAGCCCCGTAAATGATCATTAAGAACAAAACCGGCTTATCTACAAACTACGGTCAGAGGTGATGGATTTTCGCTTCGGGAGAGATATTTCACTATAACCGGCAGCACCAAATACGGTATTTTTATTTCTGCCGAAATGTTAATTTTTTTATATTATAATTTTTTTATATTTTTATAAAAAAATAATCTTATGAAACTAATAACTAATTTCATTTCCGCATTTGATCAAAGGCTTATAAAACCCTTACTGATCACAAGTTGCCTGTTATGCTCATTTTATGGCTATTCACAGCAAAGTGTATCTATAAATAACAGCGGTGCACCCGCTGATTCTTCAGCCATGCTGGATATAAGCAGTTCATCAAAAGGGCTCCTGATCCCGCGTGTGTCTTTAACTTCAATTAATGATGTGTCCACTATTCCAAACCCGGCAATTTCATTGCTTGTCTATAATACCAATGCCGCCATGACAGACGGGGCCGTTGGTTTTTGGTATTTTAACGGAAGTGTCTGGGTTCAGGTAACAACGTCACCGGTGCCCGGTACATTTGGGCAAACCCAGAGAAACGACGGCACAAGCTGGGTGGCAAACAGTACATTATACAATAATGGAGTGAATATCGGCATAGGCACAACTTCACCAACGGCCCTGCTGAATATCAACGGCACCGGTACAGGCGATGGCAATGTTCTTTTTACCGGCATGTATAAATCAGCCGGCCCCGGCTCAGCACCGGCCTCTGGTGCCGGCACCCGCATGATGTGGTATCCCGATAAAGCCGCTTTCAGGGTTGGGTATGTTTCAGGAACATATTGGGATACCGATAGTATAGGGGCCTACTCAATAGCTATGGGTTATAACAATAAAGCAAAAGGGACTAATTCTGCATCCTGGGGCACTAACACAACCGCTTCAGGAAGTAATTCTACCACCATGGGCACTAACACAACCGCTTCGGGAAGTACTTCCGCAGCTATGGGGTATATTACAAACGCATCGGGATTTTGTTCCATCAGCATGGGGGAATATTCGGCATCTTCTGGAAATGCTTCCATCGCTACGGGAGGATGGACAAATGCTTCAGGAAATTTTTCCACCGCCATGGGTATTTATAATACTGCACCTTCATTTGGTGAGACCGTGATCGGAAGTTATAACACGGCATACACTCCTTCAGGAATAGATTCATGGGTTGCCGGCGACCGCCTTTTTGTGATTGGCAACGGCACCGACACAGGCCCACTACAAAGAAGCAATGCTATGACCGTATTGAAAAACGGCAATACCGGCATAGGAACAGATACCCCGGCGGCACTACTTCATATATACGGCATTGGTACAGGTGGCGGCAATGTGTTATTTACCGGCCAGTATAAATTAACCGGACCTGGCCCCGCACCGGCTATAGGGGCCGGAACCCGCATGATGTGGTATCCTGATAAATCCGCTTTCAGAGCAGGGTATATAGATGGTACACAATGGGATACTGACAGTATCGGAAATTACTCCGTTGCGTTGGGCTATAATACAAAAGCAAAAGGATATTATTCCACCGCTTTAGGCAGTAACGCAAATGCTTCGGGAAGTGGTTCCTTCGCAACGGGCTATTATACAAAGGCTTCAGGAATGAATTCCTCCGCCTTGGGTTGGAGGACTGAAGCGACAGGTCAATATTCCACTGCTTTGGGTTTTTTTGCAGTCGCCTCAGGATATATTTCTACTGCTATAGGTGATTATGCGAACGCTTCAGGAGGTGCTTCAACCGCCATGGGTACATTTACAAATGCCGAAGGAAATTATTCCACCGCCATGGGTTATTATACAATAGCTCCTTCTTATCGTGAAATGGCTATTGGAAGTTATAACACAACATATACGCCATTAGGAGGTGCAACTTCATGGAATGCCTTTGACCGCATTTTTTCTGTTGGCAATGGTGCAAGTTCGGGAAACGAAAGCAACGCCCTGACCATACTGAAAAACGGATTTACTGGCCTGGGAACAAGCACTCCGGCTTATCAGTTGCAATTATCGCTTAATTCCGCTGCCAAACCTACCAGTAATACATGGACAGTTCCATCAGATGCTCGGCTGAAAACAAATGTAAGTGATTACACCGAAGGACTTTCCACCCTTCTGAAAATACACCCTGTATGGTTCACCTATACTGGTGAAGCCGGAATGCCTAAGGAAACGGGCGTAGGTGTTCTGGCACAGGAACTTCAGAAAATTGCTCCTTACATGGTAGGAACATGGGCTTACAGAACTGATGACGGAAGATCTAAAGATTACCTTAGTGTAGATAACGGAGCCATGACCTATATGCTGATCAATGCTGTAAAGGAACAGCAGGGAATAATTGAAGAACTGAAAACACAGAACTCTTCTATGCAAAAACAAATTGATGAACTAAAAAAAATGTTGGATAAATGAGGATATTAGGTGTATAGAGAGATAAGAGATTGGGAGATTAAGAGATTTAGAGAATAGGAGATTGGCACTTCGACTTCGCTCAGTGACCAAAGATCAACAGCCGGGCTCAGTGTCAGGGTTGACAGGCTCAGTGTGTAATTAGGACAGCGAGTGATTGAGAGATTAGGAGATTGAGGGATGAGAAAATCAGGCATACAGGAAAGGTAAATAATTTTATTGGAATATTTAGTGAAGCCTTCACTTCGAGTGAAGGCTTCACTATTAAACCGGCGGAGCGATCTGGCGGTTTTTTATTCAAATTCTGAAATTATATTCAAAAAAAATATATTGTTAATCACTGTTGTCCGGATAAAATTTAAGCCTATTCAAGGATGTAAATAATATACTTGTTCTTTTTCCTCTTATCCTAAAGGAAGAATTGATTTTCAGCAATTTACATCCTTTAGGAACGAGGCAAAATAAATTGATGAAAAGCAATTCTTTAAATCTTTAAATGAAAAAAAGTAAGGACTATTTGTTTAAAGCTGCTTGAAGTCATTATATAATTGGACTTTTCATTAATTAATAACTTTTTTACCGGACAACAGTGATTGTTAATTATTTTTCATAATAATAATATTTTTTTATTTTTATAAAAATTTGAACCGATAAATAAATTAAACAAATATTTCTTATGAAAACAAAGTCAGCAATCAGTAAAGTAAAAGTATTTGATCAGAGGATGTTACAGCCATTACTGATCACATTATGCCTGTTATTTTCATTTTATGGCTATTCGCAGCAAAGTGTATCCATAAATAACAGCGGTGCACCTGCAGATCCCTCGGCCATGCTCGATGTGAGCAGTACATCAAAAGGGCTTTTGATCCCGAGGGTGTCTTTAACTTCAATTAATGATGTGTCCACTATTCCAAACCCTGCCATTTCATTGCTGGTTTATAATACCAATGCTGCCATGACCGGCGGGGCGGTCGGTTTTTGGTATTTTAACGGAAGTATCTGGGTTCAGGCAACAGGGCCACAGGGGCCTGCCGGGGCTACAGGGCCGCAGGGTTTGCAAGGTGTTCAAGGACCTACCGGAGTACAGGGATTGCAAGGAGCTCAGGGTATTCAAGGCTCAACTGGTCCTATTGGCCCGACAGGAGTACAAGGCTTACAAGGGGTTCAGGGACCCACTGGCCTACAAGGAATACAAGGTGTTCAGGGACCTACTGGAGCACAGGGTTTGCAAGGTGTTCAGGGTTCAACAGGTCCTATTGGCCCGACAGGAGTACAGGGGTTACAAGGGGTTCAGGGCCCCACTGGCCTACAAGGAATACAAGGTGTTCAGGGAACTACCGGAGCACAGGGTTTACAAGGTGTTCAGGGCCCTACAGGACAACAAGGATTACAAGGCATACAAGGAACGACCGGCGCACAGGGACTGCAAGGGGTTCAGGGTATTCAGGGATCAACAGGCACTATTGGTCCGACGGGAGTACAAGGGTTACAAGGTGTTCCGGGAGCAACCGGACATACAGGAGCCACAGGCCCTGTGGCAGGTACAGATGGGCAGGTAATATATAACAACGGCGGTGTAGCCGGCGGTGCAGCCTCCCTTTATTATGATGATGTAAACAACCGTATCGGAATGGGAACCACCATACCCTCTGCCCTCCTTCACACTAACGGCACAGGCACCGGCGAAGGTAATGTGCTTTTCACCGGTGAGTATAAATTGTCATCACCTGGCGCAGCACCTGTGGAAGGAACTGGCACACGCATGATGTGGTATCCCGACAAAGCAGCTTTCAGAGCTGGCTATGTAACGGACTTACAATGGGATACAGATAGTATTGGTACAAACTCAGTCGCTATGGGTTATGATACTAAAGCCCTGGGAGCTAACACTACCGCTTTGGGTGCCAGCACCACCGCATCAGGAAATGTTGCCACCGCCTTAGGATATGGAACAGTCGCATCGGGAAGTTTTTCCACTGCTATGGGCAACCAGGCAAGGTCCGCCGGTGGTTTTTCAACAGCCATAGGGTATGGCGCCACAGCTTCAGGGGAGTATTCTACCGCTTTGGGCAGGAGCACATTAGCATCTGGATTTTATTCTACCGCGTTGGGTTATTTTTCCACCGCTTCGGGTAATAATTCTTATGCCATAGGGGATTATATTACAGCCTATTCCTATCGTGAAACTGTCATCGGAAGCGGTAACACGGCATACACACCCATCAGCACAGTAAGCTGGAATCCCGCTGACCGCCTGTTTGTAATTGGCAACGGCCCCAGCTTTGTAGCAGAAAGCGATGCCATGACAATTCTGAAGAACGGAAATACAGGCATTGGAACATCAACACCTACCGCAAAACTCGATGTGGCAGGCAACGGAGCTTTTACCGGAACAGTCTCAGGGGCAAACGCCACAGATAATGATGAGTTCATAACAAAAGGACAATTATCATCATTGACCATGTCGAGCCTGTGGGACACATCTGGAACAAGTATATACAATAAAAATACAGGAAATGTTGGAATTGGAACTGATACCCCGGTGGCATTACTCCATACCTATGATATGGATACAAGTGGTGGTAATGTTTTATTTGAAGGTTCTTGTAAATATACAAACCCAGGACCAGCGCCTATGGAAGGCGTCGGAACACGCATGATGTGGTATCCGGATAAAGCGGCTTTCAGAGCGGGGTATGATGGAGGCGACTATTGGAATACCGATAACATTGGTAGCTTTTCTGTAGCTATGGGTAGGAGCACCAAAGCTTTCGGTTCATTTTCAGTTGCCATGGGAAATTTAGCTTTCGCCACAGGGGCATGGTCCTTTGCTTTCGGATATGGAACAACGGCTTCGGGTATGAGGTCCTTTGCCGGAGGATATTTGTCTCAAGCTTCAGGACATGCCTCCATCGCTTTAGGTTATTTTCCGGTTGCTTCAGGGGATTTTTCCACATCATTTGGTTATTATTCTACGGCATCCGGCTTTTCTTCTGCCGCCATAGGAAACTATGCTAAAGCAACAGGTGCCTATTCGGCAACGATGGGAAATTTTACTAATACGCCTTCTTACGCTGAAATAACTATAGGAAGCAGTAATACCATTTACACACCGTTAAGTACCAACACCTGGAACCCTGGTGACCGTCTTTTTGTGATCGGTAACGGCGCTGATACCAATTCCAGAAGCAATGCCATCACTGTTCTGAAAAACGGGAACACCGGTATCGGAACCGATACCCCGGTGGCATTACTCCATACCTATGATATGAATACAAGTGGAGGTAATGTTTTATTTGAAGGTTCTTTTAAATCTACAAACCCGGGGTCAGCACCCGTGGAAGGTGCAGGCACACGCATGATGTGGTATCCTGATAAAGCTGCTTTCAGAGCCGGCAGTGTGGCTGGCGGCTCGTGGAATACCTCAAGCGTGGGCGATTATTCGGTAGCTTTTGGCTGTAATCCAAGAGCATCAGGTATGTATTCAGCCGCTTTTGGTTATTATACAATAGCTTCAGGAATGTCATCCTTCGCAGTAGGATATGGTACAAATACTTCAGGAGATTTATCCTTTGCTTATGGATTTTCAACAAATGCTTCTGGTGGTAGGTCTTTTGCTGGAGGTTATTATTCACAAGCCTCAGGACAAGCCTCAATTGCATTGGGTTATCAACCAAGCGCTTCAGGAGATTATTCCACTTCAATAGGTAATGGTACAATAGCATCGGGATCATCTTCTACCGCTTTCGGATACTATGCTAAGGCAACAGGTGCGCATTCGGCAGCGATAGGAAATTTTACCAATGCTCCTTCTCAAGCTGAAATTGCTTTAGGAAGTTGCAACACCATTTACACACCATCGGGCACATGGAACGCCAACCGGCTTTTTGTGATCGGGAACGGCGCCGATACGAATTCCAGAAGCGATGCCATGGCAGTTCTGAAAAATGGCAATACAGGAATAGGCGTATCCTGGCCTACGGCACAGTTTCATACTACAGGTACTGTCCGCTTTCAGGGTGCCGGAACGCCTGGCTCCGGTAAGATTCTCACCTCTGATGGCAGTGGAAATGCCACCTGGCAAACCCCCGGCACTTACATGCCTTCAGGTACCACAGGACAAACCCTCAGACATAATGGAAGCAGTTGGATTGCCAATAGTTTATTATATAATGATGGTACCAATATAGGCATAGGCACAACAACACCTGCGGCTTTGTTTCATACTTACGGAACCGGAACAGGCGGAGGAAATGTATTGTTTGTAGGTTCATATAAATCAACCAGCCCGGGTGCAGCACCTGCATCAGGCGCCGGTACGCGTTTGATGTGGTATCCTGATAAAGCGGCTTTCAGGGCCGGGGTGGTAACCGGAAACGAATGGAACACCGACAGTATTGGCAATTATTCTGTGGCTACGGGTTATAATACAAAAGCAAAAGGAATTTATTCAGTTGCAATGGGCTATTATTCTCTGGCATCAGGAAATAATTCTAACGCCCTGGGTTTTTTCACGAAAGCCGTAGGAGAATCATCCTGCGCTTTTGGTAATAGTTCAAAAGCTTCGGGGAATACTTCAAGCGCAATGGGTTGGGCAGCAATGGCTACGGGAGATTATTCCACCGCTCTGGGATATAATCCTACAGCTTCGGGTGATTATTCCTCCGCCATAGGATGGATGGCTTATGCTTCCAACCATTATGCCACAGCCATGGGCTATAATCCTCAGGCGCATGGGATGTACGCCACCGCCATAGGTAGAGAAACAACAGCAACAGGCAACACTTCCATAGCTATTGGAAACAATACCGCTGCCTCGGGAAATTATTCAATGGCTATGGGTAATAATACAAGCGCTCCTTCTGGTTATGAAATGGTAGTAGGAAGATTTAACACCACCTATACGCCCGCGAGTACGTCGAGCTGGAATACCGCCGACCGGCTTTTTGTCATTGGAAACGGTACCGGTACTTCAGCAACAAGCAATGCCATGACAGTATTGAAAAGCGGAAAAACTGGTATTGGCACCGACACTCCTCAGGAACTTTTACACATCAGAAATACCGTAGGATCAGCAAGATTCAGGATATCATCGGCTGATAGTTCATTGTCTGAGATGGCTTTTTGCCAGGATCTTGGTACTTATAAGGGTGCTATCGGCTATGACCACACCTCGGAGAATATATATATCTACGTAGGCGGCAATATTAATTTCAAAAATGGACGCATAGGAATACAGACTGTGAACAATCCGAACTATGCTATTGAATTGCCCAACAGTACTGTAATAGGCACAGGGAAAGGCAGGGCTAACGAATGGCTCACTTATTCGGATAAAAGGATTAAATCCGATATTAATACTATTTCCTATGGAATCAATGAAGTGATGAAACTGAAACCGGTGAGCTATTACCAGCATAATTCATCTCAAACAGACGGGAAACTTGTGATAGAAAATACCGGTGCAAAAAACATTGGTTTCATTGCCCAGGATATTTACAAAATAATACCCGAAGTGGTTACGGTACCAAATGATGAAAATACCGATCTCTGGAGCATGAGCTATGAAAAATTGACGCCGGTACTGGTCAAAGCCATACAGGAACAGCAGGAAATAATTGAAGAACTTAAAATACAAAACTCTTCCATGCAAAAACAAATTGATGAATTAAAAAAATTGATGGGGAAATGAGGAGCTTAGGTGTATAGTAATTTAGGAGATTAGGAGATTAGGAGAATAGGAGATTAAGAGATTAAGAGATCCGATAGCTATCGGATGGGAGATTGGCACTTCGACAGGCTCAGTGTCCGGATTGACAGGCTCAGTGTGTGAATAGGACAGCGAGTGATTGAGAGATTAGGAGATTGAGGGATGAGAAAATCAGGCATACATGAAAGGTGAATAATTTTATTGGAATGTTTAGTAAAGCTTTCACTCGAAGTGAAGGCTTCACTATCAAACCGGCGGAGCGCTCTGCCGGCTTTTTATTCAAATTCTGAAATTATACCGATACTCAATATGTAATAGTCCAAATTCTTGGACTAAACATATTTACGATCGGCATTTACCATTCTATAATATAAATTAGCCTCTGGACTAATTTATATTAAGAATTGGTATTATATTCAAAAAATATATTGTTAATTATTTTTCATAATAATAATATTTTTTTTATTTTTATAAAAATTTGAACCGATAAATTAATTAAACAAATATTACTTATGAAAACAAAGTCAGCAATCAGTAAAGTAAAAGTATTTGATCAGAGGCTGTTACAGCCATTACTGATCACATTATGCCTGCTATTTTCATTTTATGGCTATTCGCAGCAAAGTGTATCCATAAATAACAGCGGTGCACCTGCAGATCCCTCGGCCATGCTGGATGTGAGCAGTACATCAAAAGGGCTCCTGATCCCACGGGTGTCTTTAACTTCAATTAATGATGTGTCCACTATTCCAAGCCCTGCCATTTCATTGCTGGTTTATAATACCAATGCTGCCATGAGCGGCGGGGCAGTTGGCTTTTGGTATTTTAACGGAAGTATCTGGGTTCAGGTGTTAGGCTCACAGGGGCCTGCTGGACCCACAGGGCCACAGGGTTTACAAGGTGTCCAAGGACCTACCGGACCACAGGGATTGCAAGGAATTCAGGGCTCAACGGGTCTAATTGGCCCTACGGGAGCACAGGGATTACAAGGAGTTCAGGGTATTCAGGGATCAACAGGTCCTATTGGCCCGACAGGAGCACAAGGGCCACAGGGTGTTCAGGGCCCTACAGGTCAACAAGGATTACAAGGCACACAAGGATCTACCGGGGCACAGGGTTTGCAAGGTGTTCAGGGTATTCAGGGCTCAACAGGTCCTATTGGCCCGACGGGAGTACAAGGCTTACAAGGGGTTCAGGGACCCACTGGCCTACAAGGAATACAAGGTGTTCAGGGACCTACCGGAGCACAGGGTTTGCAAGGTGTTCAGGGCCCTACAGGACAACAAGGATTACAAGGCATACAAGGAACGACCGGAGCACAGGGACTACAAGGGGTTCAGGGTATTCAGGGATCAACGGGCCCAATTGGCCCAACGGGAGTACAAGGCTTACAAGGGGTTCAGGGACCCACAGGTATGACGGGGGCAAATGGTGCTACCGGAATCACAGGACCTCAGGGATTACAGGGGTTACAAGGGGCGCAAGGACCTGTCGGCGCTACAGGATCTCAGGGTAATACAGGGCCAACAGGACTTACCGGTGCTACCGGGCCGTTGGTCAGCGGCACCACAGGGCAAACATTGAGGCACGACGGAACTACTTGGGTAGCAAATAGCAACCTATATAATAATGGGACAAACATTGGAATAGGAACTACAGCGCCGGCTGCTTTGCTGCACACTTATGGAACAGGTACAGGCGAAGGTAATGTGCTATTTACAGGTTTGTATAAAGCCAGCAGCCCGGGTGATCCGCCTGCATCAGGCGCCGGTACCCGTATGATGTGGTATCCCGATAAGGCAGCTTTCAGGGCGGGATACCTCTATGCACCGGTTTGGGACAAAGACAGTATCGGAATTTATTCAATGGCTTTAGGATTTAATACGATGGCAAAGGGTGCGGCTTCAACGGCTATGGGCAGTCAAACGGGTGCTTACGGAAATTATTCAACTGCAATGGGTTCAGAAACAAAAGCCATAGGTGTTTATTCTACAGCTATGGGCGCCAACACAACTGCTTCAGAAATTTATTCAACTGCACTGGGATATTACACAAATGCTTCAGGAACTAATTCAACAGCATTGGGAAACTATACTATTGCTTCAGGACATGCTTCAACGGCAATGGGATATCGTTCAACTGCTCCTTCGGGATTCGAAATAGCAATTGGAGTTTATAATAGTGATTATATCCCATTAGCTACATCACTCTGGAATTCCGCAGACCGCTTGTTTGTTATAGGGAATGGCACCGGCCCAACAGCGAAAAGCGATGCCATGGTAATATTAAAAAATGGGAATACAGGCATTGGCACCTCTACGCCTACAGCATTACTGCACACTTACGGTACAGGGACAGGAGCAGGGAATGTATTATTTGTCGGCTCTTATAAGAATTCCAGCCAGGGGCCTGCACCAGCTTCAGGTGCAGGCACACGCATGATGTGGTATCCTGATAAAGCGGCTTTCAGGGCTGGATATGTAAGCGGTACACAATGGGATAAGGACAGTATAGGAAATTATTCAGTAGCTATGGGATACGGTGCAAAGGCAAAAGGCCTTGGCTCAACAGCAATGGGATGGGATGCCAATGCTTCCGGATATTATTCTGTAGCATTAGGAAGAAATAATAATGCGTCGGGAACAGATGCGACAACTTTAGGAACTCTATTAACCGCTTCAGGAGCTTATTCGACTGCAATGGGAACATTTTCTACTGCTTCCGGAGATTATTCGACTGTAATGGGATATTATACAACTGCAAAATCAGGATTTGAATTTGTAGTAGGAGCCTATAATACCGATTATACTCCAATGTATACAGATAATTGGTACTCTACAGACCGCTTGTTTGTTATTGGAAATGGAAGCGGACCAGCTGCAAAAAGCGATGCCATGGTAGTTCTGAAAAATGGCAATACAGGAATCGGCGTATCTTTGCCTACAGCACAGTTTCATACTACAGGTACTGTACGCTTTCAGGGTGCCGGAACACCTGGCTCCGGTAAGATTCTCACCTCTGATGGCAGTGGAAATGCCACCTGGCAAACCCCCGGCACTTACATGCCTTCAGGTACCACAGGACAAACCCTCAGGCATAATGGAAGCAGTTGGATTGCCAACAGTTTATTATATAATGGTGGTACCAGCGTAGGCATAGGCACAACTACCCCCACGGCTCTGTTTCATACCTACGGAACCGGAACAGGCGGAGGCAATGTACTGTTTGTAGGTTCATACAAATCAACCAGCCCGGGGCCTGCACCAGCCTCAGGGGAAGGAACCCGCATGATGTGGTACCCCGATAAAGGAGCTTTCAGAGCCGGACATCTTTCTGTGTTAAATCCTAATGGCTGGGACACAGACAGCATAGGCGGGTTTTCGGTAGCATTTGGTTTTGATACAAAAGCAAAAGGTGTTGTTGCAACGGCCATGGGTGACAAAACTTCGGCGTCCGGAAATTATTCCACTGCTATGGGTTATGAAACAAATGCCAGCGGAAATAATTCCACGTCAATAGGCCAATTTACCACGGCATCGGGATTGGCCTCAACTGCCATGGGTAATTGGACTACTGCTTCAGGGATGTATTCAATAGCAATGGGTCGTGGAACAATAGCATATTCTTTTGTAGAAGCTGTTGCAGGAATATACAATACAGATTATACTCCACTTAGTACATCATCCTGGAATGCTTCAGACCGTCTTTTTGTCATTGGAAACGGCTCATCTTCATCAACAAAAAGCAATGCGTTGACCGTTTTAAAAAACGGAAACACCGGCATTGGTATAGATGTGCCTGCTGCCTTGCTACATACATCGGGCACTGCTACAGGCGGAGGCAATGTGCTTTTTGTAGGTTCATATAAATCAACCAGCCCGGGACCTGCACCAGCATCAGGGGTGGGAACCCGTATGATGTGGTATCCCGATAAAGTTGCATTCAGAGCCGGATATGTTTCTGCGTTAAATCCAAATTGCTGGGACTCAGACAGTATAGGCAGTTTTTCTGTAGGTATGGGTATAGACGCAAAGGCAAGAGGCTCCGCTTCGATTTCAATGGGGTCCAGAACTTCGGCAACCGGCAATAATGCAATTGCTATGGGTTACGAAACAAAAGCCAGCGGCAATAATTCCACGACATTAGGCCAATTTACCACGGCCTCGGGATTGGTTTCCACCGCCATTGGTAATTTGACAACGGCTTCAGGGATGTATTCCACAGCAATGGGGCGTGGAACAATAGCATATTCTTATGTAGAAACTGCTATAGGAATATTTAATACAGATTATACTCCATCTGGTACATCAGCCTGGGCCTCCTCTGACCGTCTTTTTGTCATTGGAAACGGCTCATCTTCATCAACAAAAAGTAATGCATTGACCGTTTTAAAAAACGGAAACACCGGTTTAGGAACTGATACGCCACAAGATCTGCTTCATATTAATAGTGATGCCGGAGCATCCAGAATCAGGATTTCCGCCAACTCCGCATACCTGTCGGAAGTGGACTTTTATGCCGGCAC
This sequence comes from uncultured Bacteroidales bacterium, assembly GCA_964567775.1. Lineage (GTDB taxonomy): Bacteria > Bacteroidota > Bacteroidia > Bacteroidales > CAIWKO01 > CAIWKO01. Next base: position 29,833 of record CAZMPB010000011.1, on the reverse strand, counting down.
AACTTACAAAGGCGCTATCGGATCCGACAATGACGATAACTATATTTTTATATACCAGGCAGGAAATGTAATTTTCAAAAACGGGCGTATCGGGATACAGTCTATAACAAACCCGACTTATGCTATTGAACTTCCAAACAGCGCCACCATTGGCACCGGACAAGCCAGAGCTTACGCATGGGCCACTTATTCGGATAAAAGGATAAAATCCGATATTAATAATATTTCCTATGGAATCAATGAAGTGATGAAACTGAAACCGGTGAGCTATTACCAGCATAATTCATCTCAAACAGACGGGAAACTTGTGATAGAAAATACCGGTGCAAAAAACATTGGTTTCATTGCCCAGGAAATGTACAATGTTATACCTGAAGTAGTGAATATGCCCGAAAATGAAGAAAACATGCTATGGAGTATGTCCTACGAAAAACTGGTCCCGGTGCTTACCAAAGCCATACAGGAACAACAGGTTATTATTGAATCACAGGGATCAACGATCGAGAAGTTGGAAGCCCAAAACTCAGAAATCCTGAAAAGACTTGAGATTCTGGAACAAAATTACGGGGTTGTCAGGAAGTAAGAGAGGCTGTTAGGCTGCTATACTATTAGACTATTAGACTGTTAGACTGTTAGACTGTTAGGCTGTTAGACTGTTAGACTATTAGACTATTAGACTGTTAGACTGTTAGACTGTTAGGAGTTTAGGAGGATCAAGGATGGATAGTCTTGAGAAAGTTTTGTGCCATTGACAAAAAAATAAATAGGTATTTATTAGCTCAATACAAATAATTACTATTTTTGTAGTAAATCTTATTCTGATGAAATACAAAAAGGTAATTTTTTTCCTTGTTTTTTTCTATATTATTCTTGCCGCAAAATCACAATCATTTGACGAGTTGCTGATCAGCGGTTTTACTAATTTTCAGAATAACAAAATAAACGAGGCTGTTGATAACTATACACAGGCTTTGGCAATCAAACCTGACCATGGCGATACGTATTTTAACCGTGCGATCTGCTATGTAAAACTTGAAAAATACAAAGAGGCCATAAATGATTATTCGCAGGTTATTGCCTTAAAAGCTGATGATGTCAACGCTTATCTTAACAGGGGAATGCTTTATGTTGAAATAAAAAAAAATGAAAATGCCTTTGCTGATTTCAACAAAGCAATTGAGATAAACCCTGATTTTACGAATGCATATTATCAGAGAGGCCTTTTATACCAAAAGACGGGTAAGGATTCCTCAGCAATGGATGATTATAAAATGTTCATCACCTTGCTCCCCCGGTCCGTTGCCGGATATGAGGCTCTTGCCCAACTATACGACTACATGGAAGAATATGATGCCGCAATAAAACGCTATACAGAAATCATCAGCCTGGATTCAACATACGCAAAAGCCTATTACAACAGGGCATACGATTATGACCTGATAATGAAAACAAATGAGGCCATAGCCGATTATTCAAAAGCGATCGAATTCAATGAAAAATATGCCGACGCTTATTTCAACCGTGCATATATTTATAATGACTTAAACGAGTTCGATAAATCTATTACGGACTACACCAAAGTGATTGAACTTGAGCCGGAAAGCCCTGACGCTTATTTAAACCGCGGTATTGCAAAAATAAATGCAGGCAGAAAATACGAAGGGTGCTCCGATATACAAAAAGCAGCTTCTTTAGGCGACAAAACAGCCAAAAAATATTATTCGGTCAACTGCAAATAAATGATAAGCAAAATTTCAGACAAATTCCGTAAAATTTTCTTTTTCTATTACGACGGTTTTAAAAGCATGACTGTTGGCAAAAAGCTGTGGGCCATTATTTTCATTAAACTTTTTATCATGTTCGTTATCCTTAAGCTTTTTTTCTTCCCGGATTTCCTGAAAACACGATTTGAAAATGACGAACAGCGCGGAAATTATGTTATGGAACAACTTACAACACCTAAAACAAATTAATTGTGATTTTGGATATTGATATAGCATTAGTAGACTGGTCAAGAGCCCAATTTGCACTTACGGCTATTTACCATTGGTTTTTTGTACCGCTCACCCTGGGGCTTTCCTTTATGATCGCCATCATGGAAACCATTTATGTGCGCACTGGAAAAGAAGAATGGCGGCGCATGACAAAATTCTGGATGAAATTATTCGGGATCAATTTTGCTATCGGAGTTTCCACCGGTATCATCCTGGAGTTTGAGTTCGGCACCAACTGGTCAAATTACTCCTGGTTTGTCGGTGATATCTTTGGCGCACCGCTGGCCATCGAAGGAATTTTGGCATTTTTCCTTGAATCAACATTTATTGCAGTTATGTTTTTCGGGTGGAAAAAAACCAGCAAAAAATTCCACCTGATATCAACCTGGTTGGTGGCCTTTGGTTCTAACATTTCCGCCTTATGGATACTGGTAGCCAATTCATGGATGCAATACCCTATTGGCATGCAATTCAATCCAGAAACTGCCCGAAGCGAAATGCTTAATTTCTGGGAAGTATTATTTTCACCGGTTGCCGTAAACAAATTTCTACATACAATCACCTCATCCTATGTCGTGGCCGCCTTATTTGTTGTTTGTGTCAGTTCGTGGTATCTGCTCAAAAAACGCGAGCTGATGCTGGCAAAAAAGAGTATGATCATCGCCTCCGTGTTTGGCTTGATGTCCGCATTGTTTGTGGCGATGACCGGCGACGGGTCGGCATACATGGTCGCACAAAAACAACCTGCCAAACTGGCCGCCATGGAAGGACTTTACCAGGGAAAAGACGGCGCAGGTCTTATCGCATTAGGGATACTAAAATCCGGAGCCAATAAAGACAGCACAGATAATTTCCATTTCAAGATAGAAATCCCCAAAATGTTGTCGCTGTTGGGCTACCGCCATGCAGAGGCCTTTGTTCCCGGCCTTAAAGACTTGACCGACGGTAACAAAGAAAAAAACATCATGTCTGCCAGTGAAAAAATGGATAAAGGCAAGCTTGCCTTGACATCGCTTAAAGCATTTAAAGATTTTAAAAAATCAAAAAATGAAATTAAAGCAGATTCTGCTTTGCAAATTTTCAGAGCCAATGAGCAATATATGGGCTATGGCAACCTGAGCCATCCCGACAACATCATACCCAACGTACCCATGACATTTTACAGTTTTCATATCATGGCCATCCTGGGTTTCCTTTTCATTTTAGTGTTTATGGTTGCTTTTTATTTGTCGATCAAAAACACGCTTGATAATAAAAAGTTTTTATTAAAAATACTGATGTTCTGCTTTCCTCTCGGATTCATCGCGTCCGAAAGCGGATGGATCGTTGCCGAGGTGGGCCGGCAACCCTGGGCAATTCAGGACCTGCTCCCGGTTTCTGCTGCCACCACACATATAGATGCAACAGCCGTTATGACAACATTTATACTTTTTGCCATTTTATTCACTATGCTTTTAATAGCCGAAATCAGCATTATGGTTAAGCAAATAAAAATAGGTCCGAAAGGAGGCGATAATGTTTGAAAGCTGCAGTTATTTATTTTTACAACAATATTGGTGGGTGATCGTATCGCTGCTCGCAGCCCTGTTCATTTTCCTGACTTTTGTCCAGGGGGGGCAAACCTTGTTTGGCTCTTTGTCGAAAAGCGAAGAAGAAAAAACCATGCTCGTAAACTCCACCGGGCGAAAGAGGGAATTCACCTTTACTACGCTGGTAACCTTTGGGGGAGCCATGTTCGCAGCATTTCCAAAGTTTTATTCCACAAGCTTTGGTGGAGCCTATTGGGTCTGGATAGCCATACTATTCTGCTTTATCATTCAGGCCGTATCTTATGAGTTCAGGAAAAAACCGGGCAACGTACTCGGCTCAAAAACTTATGAAACATTTTTATTTATTAATGGCAGTGTCGGCATTTTCCTTATCGGCCTTGCAGTAGGAACATTCTTTACAGGATCCGCTTTCAGGCTGAACGATATGAACCAAGTGGAATGGCTCAATAATACCAGAGGCCTCGAAGCTGTTTTCAATTTTCAAAATGTGTCTTTAGGTCTTGCAGTATTTTCCCTCGCCCGGGTATTAGGCGCTTTGTATTTTATTAATAATATTGATGATGAATTAATTTATTCCCGGTCCAAAAAACAACTCATTTACAATACAGCCGTGTTCCTCATATTCTTTCTTACATTCGTGGTTTTGCTGCTATTAAAAGATGGTTTTGCTTATGATGATCAGGGTATTGTTGTTATGGAACCCAATAAATATTTGCACAATCTTTTAGAAATGCCTGCCGTACTGATCATTTTCCTCGCGGGAGTATTGATGGTGCTCGCAGGAATCATCATTACCTTTTTTAAGAAAAGCAAAAAAGACATCTGGTTCTCCGGATCGGGAACAATACTGACAGTTTTTGCTTTACTACTGCTGGCAGGCCTAAACAATACCTGCTTTTATCCTTCCTTTGCCGATATGCAGAGTTCACTCAACATAGAAAACAGTTCTTCAAGCAAATACACGCTCACGGTAATGAGCTATGTGTCACTATTTGTGCCCTTTGTTATCCTTTATATATTTTTTGCCTGGAAGGCTATCGACAGAAAGAAGATCGACAAACAGGAAATGTCTGGCTCAGAACATAAATACTAAAAAAATAAAATATGTACGATTCATTTTTAGCATCTGTTTTTTGGTACCTAAGCTGGCCTGTTTTTATTTTTATATGCTATAAGCTTATTAGGGTTGCCATTAATTATTTTGAAAAAAAACACCCTGTCTAATTTAAAAAAACCACCATCATGTCACATATAGTAAATATTTCAGAAGCAGCTTCGATCGGGATACATGTTATCGTGCTGATCGCACGTTCCAAAAACAATAACATGAATGTAAAAAACTTATCCGAGCTTACCGGGGCATCCAAAAACCATATTGCTAAGGTTATGCAACGTATGGTAAAGGATAATTTCGTAAAATCCACACGCGGCCCCGCCGGCGGCTTCGTCCTGAATAAGCCGCCCCAGGAGATTTCACTGCTAAATGTCTATGAATCCCTTGAAGGGGAAATGGCCATTTCGAAATGTCCTTTTGACCACCATATCTGTGCGTTTGAAGAATGTATGATGGGAGGCATAATTCACAAGGTAACGGATGAATTACGCGAATACTTTAAAAATAAAAAAATCAGCGACCTGATGTAATATCCTTTGCATATCAAGCCTCATAGCATTTTCTTATAATATTTACTATGGGGTGAATAGTTACTATTCTTTTTTAACTGGCCATATAATTCCAAAGGCCCATTATTACAAATTACATTATTAATACTCTGTTTTTTAAGGTTTTATTATTTAGAACAAAAATTTTTTCTTACTTTCAATTATTATTTATACATTTGCGTATTTATTTGCCGCTTTAAGATAAATATAAATTAATATTGATATGAAAAGAACAATTATTAAGATCGATGAAGAAAAATGTACCGGCTGTGGAATCTGTGTCACTGGCTGCCACGAAGGCGCCCTGCAAATAATTGAAGACAAAGCACGGCTCGTTAGTGAGCTGTTTTGTGACGGCTTAGGCGCCTGCATCGGGGAATGCCCTGAAGGAGCCATCACCCTGGAAGAACGGGAAGCACAACCTTACAGCGAGATACAGGTCATGGAGCGGATCAGCAGGTCAGGCAAGGCGACCATCCTGGCACACCTCCGCCATTTGCGCGATCATAACGAAAAAGAATATGTAAAGCAAGGCATACAATACCTGAATGAACACAATTTATTTCCTGAAATAATAAACGAATTCAAAATGGAAACACATAATTCAGCTCACGAACATCACCATGGCGGCGGTTGCCCCGGATCAAAAATGATGGATTTTACCAAAAATGAAAGCAACCTTAGTAGTTCAGCCACCGTTGTAGAATCACAATTACGCCAATGGCCGGTAGAAATGCATTTGCTCAACCCGGCAGCTTCGTATTTTCAAAATGCCGATCTTTTGATAGCCGCAGACTGTGTAGCTTTTTCATACGGCAATTTTCACAACGACTTCCTTAAAGGAAAATCATTAGCCATCGCCTGCCCTAAACTTGATTCAAATACCGAATCGTATATCGAAAAAATAAAATTGATGATCGACGAATCAAAAATAAATACGATCACGGTCGTCATGATGGAGGTACCTTGTTGCGGCGGTTTGCTGCAAATTGCAAAAATGGCCGTGCGGCAAGCTTCGCGCAAAGTTCCTGTTAAAGCTGTTTACATCAGCATTCAGGGGAAAATTTTAAAAGAAGAATGGATTTAATTTATTATATTTACAACAAAAAAAAGGAGGAAAAATAATGAGTATGTTTTGTTATCAGTGCCAGGAAACCGCAAAAGGCACAGGATGCACCATCAGCGGTGTTTGCGGAAAAAAAGAAGATGTTTCTAATCTTCAGGATATGTTAATTCATATTTTGAAAGGCATATCGTTATACAGCACGGCAGCCCGCAAGGCAGGATTTACCGACGATAAACTCGACAGGTTTGTAATCGAAAGTTTATTTACAACCATTACCAATGCCAATTTTGATAAAGATGCATTTTATGCAAGGATACGTAAGGCGCTTGAATGGCGGGAGCAAATAAAGAACGTCTGCCTGTCAAAAAACATTGATATTACAAATATCACGCATGATGCTGCGGTCTGGTCAGGTGTTTTAGACGAAGAGTTTGATGAAAAGTCAACAACCATTGGAACTTTATCTTATGAGGATGAAGACATTCGTTCTCTTGTTCATCTTGTCCTGTTCGGCGTCAAAGGAATGGCAGCCTATGCAGAACACGCCTCAAATTTAGGCTTTGAAAACGAAGAGGTGCATGCGTTTATTCAGCATGCTCTTGCAGAGATCACGCGCAACGATCTTGATGCTAACTACCTTGTTTCTCTTGTTATGGAATGCGGTAAAAACGGCGTTAATGTCATGGCTTTGCTGGATGGCGCTAACACTTCACGCTACGGCAATCCGGAGATCACAAAAGTAGATATCGGTGTACGCAATAACCCGGGGATACTTATCAGCGGGCACGATCTGCGCGACCTTGAAGATCTGCTTGACCAAACCGAAGGCAGCGGGGTAGATGTCTATACTCATAGCGAAATGCTTCCTGCTCATTATTATCCTTTCTTTAAAAAGTATAAAAGCTTTGCCGGCAATTATGGCAATGCATGGTGGAGACAACGTGAAGAATTTGAAACCTTCAACGGCCCCGTGCTTTTTACTACGAATTGTCTTGTGCCACCTCATGCTAATGCTACATATAAAGATAGAGTATACACTACGGGCGCAGCCGGGTTTACCGGATTTAAACACATTGCCGACCGTGAACTTACCGGTAAAAAAGATTTTTCTGAGATCATAGCTCAGGCAAAAAAATGCCAGCCACCGGCACAAATTGAAACAGGTGAGATTATAGGCGGGTTTGCTCATGAACAGGTATTTGCTCTTGCTGATAAAGTAGTGGATGCCGTAAAAAGCGGCGCTATCCGAAAATTCGTGGTAATGGCCGGATGTGACGGCAGGATGAAAGACCGTGACTATTACACCCAGTTTGCCCAAAAACTGCCTAAGGACGTCGTTATTCTTACAGCAGGTTGCGCCAAATACCGTTACAATAAATTACCGCTTGGAGATATTAACGGCATTCCCAGAGTGCTGGATGCCGGGCAGTGTAATGATTCTTACTCACTCGCACTGATCGCGCTGAAACTAAAAGAAGTCTTCCAACTGAAAGACGTCAACGAACTGCCTATTGCCTACAACATCGCATGGTATGAACAAAAAGCGGTTATTGTATTACTCGCGCTGCTTTATCTGGGTGTGAAAAACATACATTTAGGCCCTACCCTGCCGGGATTTTTATCGCCGAATGTGATAAAAGTTCTTGTTGAAAATTTCAAGATCGGAGGCATCACAAATCCGGATGACGATATAAAAACACTTTTGTAAAAAAATGAAAAAGCGGGGGAATCTCCGCTTTTTTAATATATTCGGTATTACATGAGTTTTTGCGTTTTTTCATTAAAATAAATTTCCTGATAATAGTTTTTGCATTGAATATATTTCTAAATTAGCACGTTTTATTTACTTATTAAATTTAAAAATTATGTCAAATATTGATTGGAAAAACCTGCCTTTTGGTTACGTGAAAACCGATTACAATGTACGTAGTTACTGGCGTAACGGCTCATGGGGTAAACTCGAAATCACTTCATCGGAATACATAAACATGCATATGGCAGCTACCTGTCTTCATTATGGGCAGGAAGCTTTTGAAGGCATGAAAGCCTTTGGTTGCAAAGATGGCAATATCCGCGTATTCCGCTGGGAAGAAAATGCAAAACGATTGCAGCGTTCTGCCGCCGGAATAATGATGCAGCCCGTTCCCCTTGAACTGTTCAAGGAAGCTATGGAAACAGTCATAAAACTCAACATGCCGTATGTTCCGCCACAGGAAACAGGTTCGTCGCTTTATATCAGGCCATTGCTGATTGGCACAGGGGCCAAAGTAGGTGTTTCACCTGCTGATGAGTACATGTTCATGATATTTGTCACCCCTGTCGGCCCTTATTTCAAAGAAGGATTTAAACCTGTTACTGCGCAGATCATAAGAGATTACGACCGTGCCGCTCCGCTGGGAACGGGCACGATAAAAGTCGGTGGTAACTATGCTGCCAGCCTTGTTGCCGGTATGCGGGCACATGACGAAGGATATTCAACGGCACTTTTCCTCGATGCAAAAGAAAAGAAATACATCGACGAAGCCGGCCCTGCTAATTTCTTTGGCATTAAAGGAAATACTTATGTTACCCCAAAATCATCATCTATCCTGCCATCGATCACCAATATGAGCCTCCGCACCCTTGCTGAAGATATGGGAATGAAAGTAGAACAAAGGCCAGTACCCGTCACGGAACTCAGCGAATTTGATGAAGTCGGCGCATGCGGAACTGCAGCGGTCATTTCACCTCTCAAAAAGATTCAGGACCGCGATAATGGGACGGTGTACGAATATTGTAAGGATGGAAATGCCGGCCCGGTTTCAACAAAATTGTACAACAGGCTACGTGCCATACAATACGGCGAAGAGCCTGATAAATTTGGCTGGATACACATTATCAAATAAAGAAAAAGCTCCTCACGGAGCTTTTTTTTAAATTCAAAATTGAGATTTTCCAAAAATCCTTTGAGCGTTTCCTATAATATTATAGAGAAGTTTCTTAGCAATATCTCCATCTCGTCCTTTAGTTTTTTGGCTTCTTCGCGGGCTTTTACAGAAAAATCTTTTTCGGGCGATGCGTATAAAATGCTGCGTGATGCATTCACCAGCAATCCACAATCCTGGTTCATGCCATATTCAGCAACCTGCTGAAGGCTACCACCCTGCGCACCCACACCGGGGACAAGAAGAAAATGATCAGGAATAATTTTCCTGATCTCCCGCAGCATTTCGGCCTGTGTTGCACCTACCACGTACATCATATTCTCCGGTGTCCCCCACGCAGATGATATTTCCAGTACTTTCTGAAAAAAATATTTTTCTTCCGCTTCATCGGTTTTTAAAAACTGAAAATCATGTGCACCTTTGTTTGATGTCAGCGCCAGTAAAACTACCCATTTATTCTGATGTTCCAGGAAGGGCCGTACCGAATCTTCACCCATATATGGGGCTACGGTCACCGCATTAAAATCAAGCCCAGCGGCATTTTTATCAAAAAAGGTTCGGGCATACTGTGCAGATGTGTTGCCAATATCGCCACGTTTTGCATCAGCAATTAAAAACACTTCGTTGCGGTATGGTTCCAGAAAATCAATCGTTTTTTGCAAACTGATCCATCCCGGAATTCCCATCGATTCATAAAAAGCGATATTGGGTTTGTAGGCTACAGCATAATCAATAGTAGCACTGATAATACTTTTATTGAACTCAAAAACAGGATCTTCCGTATCGAGAAGATATTTTGGAATTTTTTTCAATTCGGTATCAAGCCCCACACAAAGAAAAGATCCTTTCTTTTTAATGTTATTGATCAATTCAAGACGATTCATACAATTTAATTTTTTATTATTCAGTTGCAGCTTTCAGGCGCTCAGCATTTTCGGCCAGTTGCAAGGCATCAATTAATTCCTGGACACCGTTTCCTTCCATAACATTTTGTAAGTTATAAAGTGTAAGGTGAATGCGGTGGTCGGTAACACGGCTCTGAGGATAATTATAAGTGCGGATTTTTGCAGAACGGTCGCCGGTTGATACCATTGTTTTACGTTTTGATGCTATACCATCCATATATTCTTTATGTTGTGCTTCGTAAATACGGCTTCTAAGCACCGACATGGCTTTTTCCAGATTTTTTACCTGAGATTTCTGATCCTGACAAGTAACAATGATGCCTGTTGGAATATGCGTCAGCCGCACAGCGGAATATGTCGTATTTACCGATTGCCCGCCAGGGCCGGAAGAGCAAAACGTATCCCTGCGTATATCGGAATCCTTTAATTCAACATCAAATTCATCAGCTTCGGGCAGCACCACTACAGAAGCGGCAGAGGTATGAACCCTGCCCTGGGCTTCCGTTTTAGGAACCCGTTGCACACGATGCACACCCGATTCATATTTCATCTGCCCATAAACATTTTCACCATTAATATTGAAAATAATTTCCTTATAGCCTCCCACGGTTCCTTCGGTAAGATCTACCAGTTCTGTTTTCCATCCTTTAATTTCAGAATATCTTATGTACATTCGGTATAGATCACCGGCAAAAATAGAAGCTTCATCACCCCCAGACCCTGCCCGGATTTCGATGATCGCATTTTTACCATCCTCAGGATCGGCGGGAATTAACATGATACGGATATCTTCTTCAAGTTTTTCCTTTTCTGCGGAAAGAGATTCAATCTCTTCTTTCGCCATTGCCTTCATATCATCGTCCTTTTCATTATAAAGGACATCTTTGGCTGATGCAATGTGCTTAATAATCGTGTCGTATCTTTGATACGCCTCAATAATAGGAGTCAGTTCTTTATAGTCTTTACTCAGTCTGATGAATCTTTTTACATCATTCATCACATCCGGTTCGTTCATCTGGCGTCCGATCTCTTCCCAACGTTCGTTGATTGCCTTGAGTTTGTCAAGCATAACAATAGTTTTTTACAAAATTAATAATAATAGAGCAGCTAATAATTAAAACTGCCAAATTCTGACTCTATGGTCAGGGAAGCCTGTTGTGATGTTTCACAATGACCGATGATCTGAGCATCAATATTAAAGGCTTTTGAAAGAAGAATTATCTTGCCGGCAATTTTTTCAGAAGTGTAAATCTCCATGCGGTGGCCCATATTAAAGACCTTGTACATTTCTTTCCAGTCGTACCCAGCTTGTTCCTGAATAAGCCTGAATAAGGGAGGTACCGGTAGCATGTTATTTTTAATGATATGCATTCCTGAAACAAAATGAAGAATTTTTGTTTGTGCTCCACCGGTGCAGTGTATCATCCCGTGAATATCATTTCTGAATTCATCTAATATCTTTATGATCAGGGGAGCATAGGTACGGGTCGGCGACAATAAGGCTTTGCCGACATTTAAGGGCATTCCGGCCACTGTATCCGTTAAAAGATACTTTCCGGAATATATAAGGTTTTCAGGGATAGCGCCATCAAAACTCTCGGGGTATTTTTCGGCATATACCTTATTCAGAGTTTCATGACGGGCAGAAGTAAGCCCATTGCTTCCCATACCGCTATTATACTCTTTTTCGTAGCTTGCCTTCCCTGATGACGACAAACCGACGATAACATCTCCGTGAGTAATTTTTTCATTGGTGATAACCTCATCTCGCTTCATCCGGCACGAAACAACAGAATCAACAACGATAGTGCGCACTATATCGCCCACATCAGCAGTTTCACCACCTGTTGAAAATATAGTAACACCATGATCCCTTAAAATTTCCAGAAACTCTTCAGTGCCATTGATGATCGCAGAAATAACTTCACCAGGAATCAAAAATTTATTACGGCCGATCAGCGACGATAATAGAATGTTCCGTGTGACGCCAACGCAAAGAAGGTCGTCAGTATTCATGACAATAGCATCCTGGGCGATACCTTTCCATACGGAGAGGTCGCCTGTTTCTTTCCAGTAAAGATAGGCAAGTGCTGATTTTGTTCCCGCACCATCGGCATGCATAAGGGAGCAAAAATTCTCGTCGTTTCCAAAATGGTCGGGTACTATTTTACAGAAAGCCCTTGGAAATATTCCTTTTGAAATATTCTTCAAAGAGTTATGGACATCTTCTTTCGAAGCTGATACCCCGCGCTGATTATATCTTTCGTTATTCGTCATTTTTTAACAAAAAAAGCATCCCGATAGCTATCGGGACGCTTTTTTTACTATTTCAAGTCAAACTACTTATTTTCCGGTGCTTCAGGAACATTAGGAGCTGTTCCAAAAATAAGCTGCTTTTTTTCATCATCAATATAATATTCGCCGAATTTAGACAGAATTTTTGAGCCGAAAACAACATCAGGTGTAAGGTCTTTAACCACGGTTGCTGTCAAAAATTCCTGTGATTTTTTTGCAATGGTCATTTTTTTGAGTGTTACCACAGCATTTTCAATAATAGAGCCATCTTCCTTAAATGCTTTGTCTTTATCTTTGAAATCTGATTTTGTGATACGATACTCTGTTAAAAGCCGCATAATCATCTTTTCTGAAATCTTCATTCCATCTTCATCAGCTTCGTATTTAAAGTCCGTTGAAAATGTATTAATGATACAGCGCCCTTCAAAGGTTCCGCTTCCGCTTGGCAGAATTGTCAGTACGTTATCCATAGGGTTAACTTCTATCACAACATTCTTGGCATTGGAGTCATTCACGTCGGGCGGAATAAAGTCTTCACTTAATATTGTAAACTCTGTTCTTCTGTTTAACTGGTGTGCAGCTTCCTTTTCGCAGACAGTTTTCAGAGATTTTATAAATGCTTCTGTCATCTGAGTTCCTTTAGCAAAAAAAGTCGGTTTATCCTTGCATTGAGGATATTTATCCGGGTCGAGATATACTGTTTTATCACGGTCGAGTATTCTCGGACGGTTGGCGCCGTATCCCTTTGCAAATATTCTTCCCGGATTAATTCCCATCGAATCTACGATATAATGAACCGCTGAACGTGCTCTGCGCTGCGAAAGCGTATCGTTAGTCATAGCGATCGGCCTGATATCGGTGTGTGAAGATAATTCGATCACCCAGCGATCATTATTATTAAGAACATCAACAAGCCAGTTTAAAGAATCCATTGCCTGAGGAGTAAGATACCACTGCCCAATTACATACAACACATCCGGCAATACAACAGGTTCTTTTGGTATAGGCACCAGGTTGAAATCATGCATCAGGTCTTTACTGTTTTTGAGACCAACCGTCGTTTCACGGCCAACGGAAGCCATATAATTATCTTTTGAAACGGTAAGTTCGTAAGAAGTATTTTCGAGAATCTGTGTCTTACCAAACTGATAAGTACCCGTTGCGTCTGTAGAATCTTCAATCATGGTACCGTCAGAACCCTGAAGTTTCACCAATGCACCGGGAATTATTTGTTTGGTACTATCATCTCTCACAACGCCCTGAAGTGTAAAGACCAAAGGCGGTAAATAAAAATAATAGATATCATCGGATCCTTTTCCGCCTTTGCGGGTTGAGGAAAGAAAGCCTTCTTTTTTATCTCCTTTGAAAATGATACCGAAATCATCACCGGCAGAATTCAGCGGGTACATCAAATTTTCAGGCTTTGACCATTGATTGTTCTCATTTTTTGTCCTAAAAATATCCAGTCCTCCAAGTCCTAAATGTTCATAACCGTTGGATGAAAAATACAATGACCCGTCATCGTGAAGATAAGGAAACATTTCATCACCGGAGGTATTGACAACCGGCCCGAGATTAACGGCTTTGTCAAAAGGTTTTGTTTTTTTGGTACGTTTGGCTACCCAGATATCTTTTCCGCCTAGTCCACCTGGTAGATCTGCAGCAAAATATATTGTCAGCTCATCCTCACTGATAGCAGGGTGGCCAATATGCAGGCTCATATCATCATATAACTTGAGCGTGTCAGGAGCAGCCCATCCGCGGCCCTGTTTTTTTGCAAAATATATCTGGCACCCCATTTTTGATTTCCTAACATAAGGACATCTGGTAAAATAAATGACATTGGCTTTTTTATTAAGCCAGGGCGTACCTTCGTTAACGTCGGTATTAATATTCTCATCTGCTGGCAATGGTTCGCTCCAGGCGCCTTTTTTGTCGAGAGTTGTCACATAAATATCCGAGAAATTCGTTCCTGTCCATCCGTCAGTAGATTTACCGGTCGATCCGTCACGTGTGGAGGTAAACAATAAGGCCTTATAATTTTTATCTGCCCAGTAGGGCGAAAAATCGGATTGTTTGGTATTGAATTTTTTTACATTTTCGATCACATGCCTTGTCGGGTCATCTTTCCATTTTATTGAATATTCGCATGATTCTACGCCGGATGCTCCGCGGCTATCGCTGGGGGCAAGCTTGATGTATTCTTTATATTCAACAATAGCCTCCGCATATTGCTCATCAGCTTTCAGGGCATCGGCAAGGTAAAGGTGAGCGATCGGGTCGGGATAATTTGATTTTACAACCCTTGTGTACCAGTTAATAGCTTGTTTCTGGTTATTGGTTTTGCGGTAGCATTCGGCAAGACGGAACAACACCCTTCCTTTTTCGGGTTTATTTCCTTTGATCTTGTTATATGCCTGCTTATACAAATCAATAGCAACAGAATACTGCTCTGTTTCAAAAGCCTCATCGGCATCTGAGGAATAATTGCGCTGAGCAATCGACTGGTTGGATTGTGCAAATAAAAGAAACAAAAATGCAACAAATCCCAATAGGTATATTTTCTTATTCATACTAATTTATATTAAACCCTAAAATAATAGTTCGCTAATTTAAAAAATTATTTAACACTAAAAAAAGAACATTTTTTTTATTTTTTTAAAAAAATATTACCATGCTAATTGCCAAGCACTTAGCGCCGTAATATTTTTTTATCAATATTTACTAATTTTTTGATTAATTAATTTTTTAATGATTTCTGATAAAAAATGTTTTCTTCAAGCTGGTTATACGTTATTTTTTTGATGGAAGTTGCAAAGCTGCTTTCTTTTCTTTGCGCCTTTTATTCATCATAATAAAATCGTAGGCAACAGGAGTAGCATTAAAAATCGAAGAGTAAGTTCCTACTGCAATACCAACCAGTAAGGCAAAAATGAAACCTCTGATCATTTCGCCGCCGAGTATAAACATGGCAAGCAGTGTAATTAATGTAGTACCGGCCGTGTTAATTGTCCTGCCTAAAGTACTGTTCATAGCAGCATTCATATTCTCTTTCAAGTCCCGTTTGGGGAAAAGATTGGTATACTCCCTGATCCTGTCGAAAATAATTACCGTATCATTAATTGAATATCCTATAATGGTAAGTATCGCCGCGATAAAAGCCTGGTCAACCTCCATTCCGAATGGTAAAATACCCCAAAACAAAGAAAACATAGAAATTACGATTAATGTATCATGAGTAAGCGATATGACACCACCTAAGCCAAATTGCCATTTTTTGAAACGGATGGCAATATAGACGAACATGACAAATAGTGCGATCACGATGGCATAAATAGAAGATAGTTTAATGTCATCGGCTATGGTCGGCCCGACTTTCTGCGAACTCATTTTTCCAAGCATTTTTCCCGGCTTATCGGAAAGAAATTCATCGATGCTTAAAGGCTTCGAATAAACACTTTTTACTCCTTCGTAAAGTTTGGTTTCGACAATTGAATCCGTTGCATTGTCATTATTTTGGATCAAATATTTGGTTGTGATCTTAACCTGATTATTGGGGCCAAAGGTTTTTACTTCAGGAGCTTCGCCAAATGGTGTTGAAAGGGATTCACGAATATCCGTGGTCGTCACATCCTTATCAAAACGGACCACATAGGTACGGCCACCGGTAAAATCAATCCCCCAGCTCATTCCACGCACAAACAAAGATATCATTCCAATCGCAATAATGCTCAACGACACTATATACAATTTTTTGCGAAGGCCTATAAAATTGATCTTTGTTTTAGTAAAAGCATTAATGGTAAAACTATTACCAAATTTGATAGTTTTATTCCTGCTGATCATTCCTTCAAAAACCAATCTTGAAATGAAAATGGCGGTAAATAATGATGTGATGATACCAATAATAAGTGTAGTTGCGAAACCTTTGATCGGGCCAGTCCCAAAGATGAACAATACAATACCTGTCAATAACGTAGTAACATTACCGTCGATAATAGCCGAATAGGCATGTTTAAACCCATCGGCAACAGCGAGCTTCATCCCCTTGCCAGCGCGGACCTCCTCTTTGATACGCTCGTAAATAATTACGTTGGCATCAACCGCCATCCCCATGGTAAGAACGATACCGGCAATACCCGGCAAGGTTAACGTTGCGCCCAGGGATGCCAGAACTCCCAGGAGGAAGAAAATATTGATCAGTAAAGCCGAGTCAGCTACCAGACCTGCCGTATTATAATATAAAGCCATATAGATCAGTACCAAAACAAAGGCAATTACAAATGAGATCAAACCGGCGTTGATTGCTTCTTTACCAAGTGATGGGCCCACCACGGCTTCTTCAACAATTTTTGTAGGCGCAGGCAGTTTCCCGGCTTTTAGAATATTGGCTAAGTCTTTTGCTTCCTCTAATGTAAAATTTCCTGTAATTGAGGAATGTCCGTTAGGAATTTCCCCTTGTACGGTCGGGAAAGAATAAACAACATTGTCAAGAACGATAGCCACAGATTTGCCAATATTTGCCGCGGTCAGGTTTTTCCATTTGGTTGCCCCTTCCGAATTCATGCTCATAGATATCTGGTTGCCCTGTTGCTGATCGATATCCTGACGTGCATCAACAATAACATCACCGGCAAGGGAGGCCGTACCGTCGCGGGAGGCTTTCAAAGCAACCAACTGATGGGTTGTGCCTTTTTCGTCTATCGGTTTAACAGACCACATAAAACGAATTTCGCGTGGAAATATCATTTGAACCGCCGGATGACGGAGCATGGTCATGACTTTTGCCGTATCAAAAGAACGGCAATAACCGACTACAGGCCCCCTGTTAGGATAATAATTTCCACTTTCATCCTGGTTTAAGGCAGGTTGCAAAAAAGCTAATAGAGGGTGATCGGCTGCATATTCTTCAAATGACTGTTCGGCCTTACCCGTAGTATCTTTTGTAGAATCGCTCAACGCTTTGTCTACCAGGGAAGAATCTTCATTTGTCTTCGCAGTTTTTTCTGTCCCCTCTCCTTTTGTAATGCTGTCGCCCTCTGTGGTAGCCAGGGTGTCTTTTAATATAGCCGTATCCCCTGTAGAGATCAGGGCTTTCATTTTTTTATCAGCTTCTTCAATAAATCCATAAACATCCTTATATTCATAGGTTTCCCAGAACTCAAGCTTTGCTGTTCCCTGTATCAGTTTCCTGACACGTTCGGGATCTTTGATACCGGGTAATTCGATCAAAATTCTCCCGGAACCTGCTAATTTCTGGATATTCGGTTGGGCAACCCCAAAACGGTCGATACGGGTACGCAGGATGTTAAAAGTCCTGTCGACCGCACCGTTGGTTTCTTCGCGAATAACTTTAATAACATCCTCATCGGAAGTATTAAAATTAATCCTGTCTTTCAGCCCGACAATAAAAAATGAAGCAAGTTTAGCATTTGAAGTATTATTCTTCTTAAAAGAAGCTTCAAATAATGAAACGAAGTCGGCTGAACTGCTCTTCTGCATTTCAACGGCCTCATTCAATACTTTGTTGAAGAAAGGATCCTTGCTGTTGCCAGCCAGAGCCCTAATAATATCCGGTATGGAAACTTCAAGCGTAACATTCATACCACCTTTAAGGTCAAGGCCAAGATTTATCTCGCGTGCCTTGCAATCTTTATAGGTATATTTACGAATCCATGCAAAGTTATAAATAACTTCGCCAGACATTGAGTCGAGATAATACTGTTCTCTTTTGCCTGAAATAGAGTCTTTATAATACTTCTCCATTTCAGGGATCCCCTTTGACAAGGCCTGAGCAAGGCTGTCAACATTACCGCTAAGGGCAAATTTTTTTGCATCTTTTTCAACCATTCGCGTACATAAAGTAAAGGATAGCTGAAATAAACACACCAGCGCGATTAAAATCGCCAAAAACCTGAAAACTCCTTTGTTTTGCATATCTTACAACGTTTTAAAAATTCTCTTTTTTTTTGAACGTGCAAAGATAGAATATCCTTTGTAAATAACCAATCATATAATTAAAACTTTCTTAAAAAAACACGATGAATACAAAATTTATTAGCCTAAGTATTATTTTAGTACCTTTGTAATGAAGACTTTTCAATTTTTTTATTAATTATATATGAAAATACCTTTTAGAAAATTTTTTTTATTTTTTTTGTTTCTGTCTGCAAATAATTGCACATATGCGCAAACTCTATATGATTTTGGATTTAAAAAAGATTTTTCAGTAATTGTCACAGACAGCATCGGGGGTTCATTTGATCTCGCATGGGCCGGTGGCATGAATTCCTGCCATTTTTCAGAAATTGATCTGGACCTCGATGGAATAAATGATCTTGTTTCATTCGACAAAACCGGAAATAAGTTACTGACTTTTATCAATCAGGGTATTGCCGATAGCGTGAGTTACACCTATGACGCTTATTATCAGAAATTTTTCCCAGCTTTAGAAAGTTGGGTCCAATTTATTGACTATAATAACGACCAGAAAAACGATATTTTTACCTATGTCCCTGGTGGTATTGCTGTTTATAAAAACATTTCAGACACTATTATTAAATTTCAGATGATCTATCCCATGCTGAATTCAGATATGGGGAGCAGCAGTTCCAACATCATGGTTACCAACGATGATTATCCTGCTATCCATGATCTGGACGGCGACGGGGACTTAGACATACTGGCATTTTTCGGGCTAGGCACTTTTATTGAGATGCATCAGAATCTTTCACAGGAGTTAACAGGTACCAACGACACACTCATCTATGAGCTTAGTTATCATTGCTGGGGTGATTTTTCGGAAGGCTCTCTGGATAATACGCTCAATCTTAATATCTCCTGTCCCTGGCGCAACGACACTATTAACCCTGACAAAGCCACCCGCCATGTAGGTTCGACCATGCTGACCGATGATTTTAACGGTGACGGCCTGATCGACATGATACTAGGCGATGTAGACTACTTCAACCTTATAAAACTAACCAATGGCGGAACATCCGACTCAGCACATATGGTCAGCCAGGACACCTTATTTCCTTCGAATACCACGCCGGTGAACTTCAATTCATTTCCTGTTGCCAGTTACCTCGATGTGAACACTGATGGCAAAAAAGATATGCTTGTATCCCCTTTTTCGTCTGTTTACGCTTTAACGGAAAACAAAAGCAGTATCTGGTATTATCAAAATACAGGGACATCTTCATTCCCTGTTTTCAATTTTGTGAAAAAGGATTTTTTACAGGGGGACATGATAGATTTCGGAAGCGGTGCCTATCCTGTTGTGTATGATTACAACAACGACGGCCTGCAGGATATTATCATAGGAAACTATGGTTACCTGGATTCTTCGTACTATGAATTCGGCTATCTGAAATCAACTTTTTTGTCAACAATAGCAGTCTTAGAAAATGTGGGAACTACTTCAAATCCTTCTTTTCAAATGGTAAATGACGATTACGCGGCGCTCTCACAATTGAAACTCATCAGCCTGATACCGACTTTTGGCGATACAGATAATGATGGGGATAATGACATGATCTGCGGCAATTCGAACGGCAGCCTTCTCTATTTCGAAAATAGTGCCGGCCCGGGAAATATACCTGTTTATAATGCGCCGATATACAATTACCAGACGATAGACGTTGGTGATTACAGCGCACCTCAGCTATTCGATCTGAATGGGGATGGATTGCTGGATCTGGCAGTCGGGAAAAAAAGCGGATTAATTTCATATTATCAAAATACCGGCACCTTAAACAATCCTGTGTTTACAAAGATTACGGACAGCCTCGGCAAAGTATCTGTTACCGATCCCACTGTTTCAATTCATGGATACAGTTCACCCTGTTTTTTTCAAGATTCAAACAAAATCAAATTATTTACCGGATCCGAAAAAGGAAATATATTTTATTACAAGGACATCGAGGCAAACCTTGGAGGTAAATTCACTGCTTATGACTCTATATTGGTCTTTGTTGATAAAGATTCGTCTGCATTATTCATTGATGAGGGGATGCGTTCGGGAGTTGCCGTATATGATTTTAATAATGACGGGTATAAAGATTTGGTAACCGGAAATTTTTCGGGGGGCTTATCTTTTTATTATGGAGTAAAACCACATTCATTAAATAGTATTGGCGAAATTATTCCCAATAATGATATTGGTTATTGTCTTTATCCCAATCCTGCCCTTTCAGAAATAAAAATAACGTTTAACAATACCTACGAATCACTTGTCCTTATAGAAATTTACGATATTGTTGGAAAACAGGTACTTACAAAAGAGTTATCTTGCGTTAACAATGCTAAAATATCGTTATCAGGCCTGCAAAGCGGGTTTTACAGCTGCCGGGTATCAATTTGGGAAAAACATAACACCTGGACAGAACAGGGTGTCAGGAAATTTATTATTACCCGCCCATAAACAACAATCATCAGAAGTTGGGTTTTAACGAATATTCCCTGTAAAAATCTTCGATACATTTCACGGCTTCATCTGCTGTATCAACCACCTCGAAGATATCAAGATCTTCGGGGCTGATATTTTTCTCGCCGACTAATTTATCCTTCATCCAGTCTATCAATCCCTGCCAGTAATCGCGGACAACGAGCACAACAGGAAAATTCACATTTTTTTTGGTCTGTATGAGGGTGACCGCTTCAAAGAACTCATCGAGTGTGCCAAAGCCACCGGGCATGACGATAAAACCCTGTGCATATTTAACAAACATGGTTTTGCGAACAAAAAAGTAATCAAATGAAAGATTTTTGTCCTTATCAATATATTCGTTGGAATCCTGTTCAAAAGGCAATTCAATATTCAGCCCGACAGATTTGCCCTTGCCAAAGTGAGCGCCTTTATTGCCGGCTTCCATTATTCCCGGGCCGCCGCCGGTGATTACGCCAAAACCTTTTTTAACCAATTGATAGGCGATTTCCTGAGCAAGCTCATAATACTTATGGTTATAGGGTGTCCGGGCAGAACCAAAAATGGTTACACAAGGTCCTATTTTTGTCAGTTTTTCAAAGCCATCGACAAATTCAGACATCACTTTAAAAATCTGCCAGGAATCATTAATTTTTACTTCCTGCCAATCCTTTTGTTTGAAGGCCTCTTTCACTTGTTCCGATTCTTTTTCGCTGAGTGTGTGCATGACATTATTTTATATAACTATTTAATTTTTCTTTTGTCGGTTTTGTAAAATTGGTTTTAAAAATGAAGCAGTATAACTTCCTTCACAGTTAATTATAGCTTCGGGGCTTCCTTCACAAACGATCTGCCCACCGCGGTTTCCGCCTTCAGGGCCAAGGTCGATGATGTGATCAGCCATTTTTATCACATCCATATTATGTTCGATAACAATAACGGTATTACCCTTTTCAACCAATTTATCCAGTACTTTCAACAAAACATTGATATCTTCAAAATGAAGCCCTGTTGTAGGTTCATCAAGTATATACAGGGTGTGGCCGGTATCTTTTTTCGAGAGTTCTGTGGCCAGCTTCACCCTCTGGGCTTCTCCACCGGATAAGGTAGTAGACTGTTGTCCAAGCCTTATATATCCCAGTCCCACGTCCTGAAGCGTTTTAATTTTCTGAATAATTGAAGGTATCTGCGAAAAGAACTCAACAGCCGTATCAATATTCATTTCCAACACATCGCTGATCGATTTTCCCTTGTATTTTATTTCCAGCGTTTCGCGATTGTAACGCTTTCCGTTACAACTCTCACAAGAGACAAAAACATCAGGCAAAAAATTCATTTCGATAATCTTCACGCCTGCGCCACCACATGTTTCGCACCGTCCGCTTTTTACATTGAATGAAAATCTTCCGGGCAAATAACCGCGAATCTTCGATTCAGGCATCTGTCCGAATAATTTACGGATATCATCGAAAACACCTGTGTAAGTAGCCGGGTTAGAACGGGGTGTCCGGCCAATGGGAGACTGGTCAATTTCTATGACTTTATCAATATTTTTTATTCCTTCAATTTTTTTGTATCCCAGTGGTTTTTTTTCGGATCGGTAAAAATGCTGGCTTAATAAGGGATACAGTGTCTGATTTATCAAGGTGGACTTTCCGCTTCCGGAAACCCCGGTAACACAGATGAGTGTGCCCAGCGGGAACGTGGCCGTTACATTCTTTAGGTTATTGCCACAGGCACCCGTCAGTTTCAATTCGATTCCATTTGCTTTTCGCCTTTCCTGCGGAATTTTGATCTGATGTATCTCATTTAGGTAAAGTGATGTCAGGCTATTTGTCTGCATCACTTCCGCGGGTGTTCCCTGCGCCACAATATATCCGCCGTTTATTCCTCCACCGGGCCCGATGTCGATCAGGTGGTCGGCAGCCAGCATGGTATCCTTATCATGTTCAACGACAATTACAGAATTACCCACATCGCGCAATTCCTTCAATGCTTTTATCAGGCGGTGATTGTCGCGCTGATGTAAGCCGATACTCGGCTCATCGAGAATATACAATACATTTACCAACTGAGAACTTATTTGTGTTGCGAGCCGGATACGCTGCGATTCACCGCCTGAAAGCGACGCCGCAGGACGGTTGAGCGTAAGATAATCAAGGCCTACTTCCAGCAAAAAGCTTATCCTGTTCTGAATCTCCCGGATTATTTCATATGCGATCTGGTATTTTGAAGGCTCGAAAAAATTTTCCGCATCATCGAGCCAGTTTTTCAACCCGCGCAAATCGCTGCCGGCAAGATCGGCAATTGTTTTATTATTTATCTTGAAAAAAAGTGATTCTTTTTTTAATCGCGCTCCATTACACTGCGGGCAAACTGTTTTATTCATAAAACTGCCTGCCCATTTTTTTATCCCCGGTGATGAAGCATCATTGTTTTGGTTTACAATAAAATTTATGATGCCTTCAAAAGTCATTTTATATGGAGAAGTAACTCCGAGGTACTCGTTTTTCACGGAAAAAAATTCGTCAGTACCGTACAAAATAATGTTTATTGCTTTTTCAGAAAATCCGCTGAGGGGTGTTTCCAAAGTGAAATCATAACGCTTGCCGATGGCTTCGAGCTGATGAAAGATCCAACTGCTTTTATATACGCCAATGGGAACGATACCCCCGTCGTGAATGTTTTTTGAAAAATCGGGGATGATCTTTTTCAGATCCACCTGGAGTATTTCTCCCAGCCCGGTGCATTTCGGGCAGGCCCCATAAGGTGAATTGAATGAAAAAGTATTGGGCTCCGGCTCATCATAAGAAATTCCACTGACCGGACACATTAACATCCGGCTGAAATGCTGAACTGCACCTGATTCTATATCAAAAATCATCAGAGAGCCTTTACCATGTTTAAGGGCTGTCTGAACGGATTGCGACAAACGTGTTTTATTAACTTCCTTAATGGAAATATTGTCGATCACGAGTTCAATGTCGTGCATCTTATAACGGTCAAGCTGCATTCCGAACTTGATTTCTTTGATAATACCATCAACCCGGACTTTCAAAAAACCGAGTTTACGTATTTGTTCAAACAGTTCGCGGTAATGCCCTTTACGTCCTTTAACTTTTGGAGCAAGCAGGATAATGTTTTTATCGGGGTACTTCTGTAAAATAAGGTCAAGTATCTGCTGTTCGCTGTAGCGCACCATTTTTTCTCCGGTAACATAAGAGTATGCATCGGAGGTTCTTGCATACAGCAGACGCAAAAAATCATAAATTTCGGTAATTGTCCCCACGGTAGAACGCGGGTTTTTATTCGATGATTTTTGCTCGATGGAAATTACCGGACAAAGCCCGGTGATCTTATCCACATCGGGCCGTTCGATATTTCCTATGAATTGCCGGACATAATTTGAAAATGTCTCAAGATATCGTCGTTGCCCTTCGGCATAGATCGTATCAAACGCGAGGGAAGATTTTCCGCTTCCGCTCAGGCCTGTTATCACAACTAATTTATTACGCGGGATGACCAGATCTACATTTTGCAGGTTATGAACCCGTGCGCCAAAGATCGATAGTTTTGACTCATCCTCAAATAAGAGTTCGTCTATTTTGCTAATATTCTGGACTATCCCGGGCATTTCTTGATAGAAATTTATCGTATCTGGTCAACTTTAAGGGTATCATTGAACAAGGGTCCATCTTGTTGTACCCCTGACAATAAATTGGAATATTTTTCATATCCCGGTTTCGGGAATAATACTTTGTATTTTTTGTTTCCCTTATTGGTAAGTGTGTATTTGAATATCCAGGGATTGAGTTCTTTTAATATCCTATAATTAGCATTGTTTTTCCTGGCAAATTCTGCCCAATCGCTAACTGCCGAATCAACTGTTACCGAATAAACGGGTATTCGCGGGTACATGTCAATATTGCGAAGATAATAGCCATAATTTACCGGAGACTGGTAGATAAGCTTCACAGCAAGAATTCTGTAAACATAACGCTGTGTTTCTTTATTGAGATATAAGTCGTAGTAATTGTTGACTTTTTGGCTTTTTATTACCGCATCCAGTCCTCCAACGCCCATATTATAGGAAGCGGCAGCCAGTGTCCAACTATTATAATGGTTATAGGCATTTTTAATATATTGGCACGCCGCCACGGTGGATTGTTCTAGGTTGTACCGTTCATCAATTTCCTGATTAATCTCAAGTCCGTAACTCAAACCGGTAGTTTTAAGAAATTGCCAGAATCCTGCAGCTCCGGCAGGTGATACAATATTTTCGAGCCCGCTTTCGATCAGTGCGAGGTACTTAAAATCGGCAGGAACCTGATTTGCCAATAAAATGGAATCCATTAAGGGAAAATATCGGTAAGCTCTTTTCAGCATCAAAACTGTATTTGACTGCCAGTAAGAATTAACCAGCAGTTCGCGGTCGAGCCCTTCCCTGACATAAAATTTGTCGAGGGGAACTTCTTCTCCTGAAAAATACAGCTTTTCCGGTATTTTTACATTGAAAATTTTGTAAAACCTTTTTCCCGCCTCAAAATATCTGTCATCGGATGCGTTGTCGGCGATATTTTTTTTTGAAAAAATAAAAAATTTTCCTAATAAGAAAACCGATGCTAAAACTAAAAAAACGAAGAAAATCCTTTTCATGTCAGCCTTCCTTTTTGCTTGAATCCTGACTTAGGGATTTCTCCCGCTCCTTATTAATATTGGCGATATAGAAAAGGACAACAAAAAGAATAAGAAAATAAGCCACAAAAACGACAGTATAAAAATGTGTCCAGACATTAATGTTTAAACAAACTATTCCAAGAACCATTGAAATAAATGAAAGCACCGCAAAAACAATGGCTACTTTTTGTTCGGACAAACCAAGATAAGATAAATGATGTGTTGTATGATCCCTGCCTCCGATAAAAGGGGATTTTCCTATTAAAATGCGTTTAATAGAAACAGTTGTCGTGTCAATGATTGGCAAGGCAAAGAAAAGCAATACGGCGCAGATCTGTTTTGTTGGAATTTCATTCATATCCTGTTCTTTATAGTCCCAAATAAAAATTATGCTGAATGTAGCTAACAGAACGCCTAAGAACTGGCTTCCTGTATCGCCCATATACATTTTCGAAGGAGGCCAGTTATAAAATAAAAAACCAACAAGAGCAGAAACAATGCCGACAATAACCATATTAAGATTCGAGGCTAACTCATGAACAATAATATTTTCGATGAGAATACCAAGAAAAATAAAAATAGCCACTAGGGTAGAAATAGCATCCATATTGTCGAGCATATTTATAGAATTCATAATTCCGACAACCCAAAGGACGGTTAAAATATAGTTAAGGTAATCATTTTCAAAAACGGAAATATACGTTCCAGTAACTATCAGTATTACACCACACAGTATCTGTGAAAAAAGTTTAATTGGCACTCTGGTATTATAGGCATCATCAAATAAGCCCATAATAAATCCCAGGGTGGTTGCTTCAATGATTCCCAATAATTTCAAATTATGAAACAAGCCGTTTTCATTGAAAAAAAATGACAATGCGGCTATTGAAAGTAAAAAAATAATGAAAAATGATATTCCGCCGAAAGAAGGTTTTGATTGAGTATTAAAACGGATTTGGTTTTGGACACTACCCCTTGCTCCTAAATTTCCTGAAAATTTTACAAGTATCTTATCAATCAGAAACGAGAAAAAGAGAGAGACGATGAAAAAAGAAAAATATGCTATAATCAAATATATTTCGTCTGTCTTCACAAAAAAACATTTAGCCTGCAAAGGTACTAAATATTTTTAAAAAAGGAACGGTGTATTAAAATTAATAAAGGGCATGCCGTTTTTATCCCTTTCAGAAAGCTCAGGGAATTCTATCATCCAGTCGATATTGATATCAGGGTCGTTCCAGGATATAACGCCTTCAGAAGGGCGATTATAAAACCCGGTACATTTATATGAAAAAACGGTATGATCTTCGAGAGTCAAAAAACCATGTGCAAATCCCGGCGGTATCCACAACATCAGTTTGTTTTGCGCTGTAAGCTCTATAGACACCCATTTTCCATAGTAAGGAGAGCCTTTTCGGATATCTACGGCTACATCACGAACTCCGCCTCTGATCACCCGGACTAGTTTCCCCTGTTCAAAAGGAGGGTTCTGAAAATGTAAGCCGCGAAGTACATTCTTTGCAGATAAGGATTCGTTGTCCTGTACAAAGTCATATTTTATGCCGAGTTCTGCAAATTTGTCCTGATTAAAAGTTTCAAAGAAATAACCTCTTTTATCTTCAAAAACATCAGGTTGGATTACA
>CAZMPB010000011.1:0-2679 GCA_964567775.1 uncultured Bacteroidales bacterium | reverse complement strand
CTTATTATTTCTTTATTTTAAAAAATCTAAGAATCTTTCCTTTCAAAGTTTTTGGGGGAGTATGATGATGCTTTTTTTCGACATCTTCTTCGATGCCGTAACCATATCCGTAGCCATAGCCATAGCCGTATCCATAGCCATATCCATAGCCATATCCGTAACCATACCCTTTATTTTTCGCACTGTATTTTTTTCCGTATTTGTAAGTATTGTTGACAGGTTCGGCAGCATTTAATATTAATGAAATGTGTTTTATTTTACTATCTTCAACCATACGTTCAAGATCAAGGATATAATATTTCTTGGAATAATTAGCCTTTATAATATATAGCGGATAATCGGCAATTGACAAGGCTTTTATACCGTCAGTAACCAGTCCTACGGGAGGATTATCAATAATTACATAATCATATTTAGTCTTGAGATACGCCAAAACAGCATCAGTATCCTCGCTGAATATTAATTCTGAGGGATTGGGTGGAACAGGCCCTGCAGTAATAAAATCTAGGTTTTTAATGGCACTATGTTTTATACATTCATCTATTTCTGTTTTATGAGAAAGTATAGTACTCATCCCTTTATGGTTATCGACACCAAAGCCAATATGTATTTTAGGCTTTCTTAAATCGAGGTCAATGATCACCACTTTCTTGTCGGAAAAAGCAATAACACCACCAAGGTTAATGGCCACAAATGTTTTGCCTTCCCCGGAAACAGTGGACGAAAAAGCAATGACCTTGGAACCTGGTTCATTATTTAAAAATTGTAGATTTGTTCGAATTGAGCGCAATGCCTCCGCGATGAGCGAACGGGGATGTTCATCAACGATAAGCTGAGAAACAGGGATTTTTAGCGGGTATCTTGGAATTAAACCGATAACAGGAATATCCGTGAATTTGAAAATATCATTCAGACTAAGAATATTGTTAAATAAAACATACTTTACAATTACTATAGCCATTCCCAGAAACAAGGAGAAAACAATGGCAACTAAATAGATTGTATTTTTGATAGGGGAAATTGGCTGGTCGGGAACCCTCGACCGCTGCAATATCACATTCTGAGAAACAAAACCCGCTTTAGCAAGCTGATATTCCGCTTTTTTATTTACCAACTGAGTGTAATAGCCTTCATTTATAGCATAAATTCTTTGCAGGCTTGCCAGATCCACCGAATTAAAATTATCTCCATCAAGCTGAAGCCGGCTTTCATACATGTCAATTTTTTGAGTTATTTCCTTCTTTCTTGCATTAATATTTATATTCAGGTATTCAATACTTTCTATAATCAGCTTTTTTTGCAACGCGATCTGATAATCCAGTTCTTTTATTGGCCCGCTATTTTCAGTAAGGTCATATAATAATTTTTCCCGGGTAAAGAGCAATTCCTGCAATGCGTTCAAAAGGCCGGTAATGGAGCCTTTAAAATCGCTGCCAGATGTTAGTACGATAAGCCGCGTTAAATCAGAATTGTCGGCTAACTTAATATTCTTTTCTATTTCCTGTAACTTATTTGACTCCAGTTCAAGGGTTATTAACTGGTTCTGATAATCGTTGAGCCTGGATGTCAAGGTAGGTAACAAGCGGCTTGATGAGGAGTCGACGTTGTAAATCTTCTTAAAATTAATGATATCTTCCTGTGATTTTACAAGTGTATCATAAATGATATCCATCCTCTCTTCAATATAACTCAACATTTTATCACCGCTTTCTCCCTGTTTTTCAACATCATAGATTTTAAACTCATCGGCAATAGTATTCACAATGGCAGCGGCTTTTTCGGCGCAATTATCCTGATATTTTAATACAATAGTATTACCCGCTTCATTCAAGGGCTCAACTTTCAGTTTTGAAATTATGGTTCCAACGAGTTGATTCGGATCATTTACAATAAAATAATATTTTTTTTCACCCAGAAATTTTCTTTCTTCTGATATTCGTTTAAAATTAATATCAGTAATTAAGAAATCAATTTCAGGGAAAACAGCTTTCTGATTAATTGATATTTCATTTTTTTGTTCATTACCTTTAGGATATTCATAATTGATGACACACCTTGCATCATCAGTGAAAGTTATTTGAACAGGAATACCATAAATTCCAGGATCTCTGACATTTACATTAACCACATACGGAGAACTGGTAAACTGTTCGAAATCCAGCACTGTTCCCTTTTCGAAATAAGAAATTTCAAGAGGCAGCGTGTCAACCACCCGTTGAATTAATGTAGCCGACCTGATCAATTCAATTTTCTTTGCTAAAAAATTCACATCTTCGTAAGCAGAAATATCCCCCCACATAGACCTGGCTTCATCATTTCTATCAATCTGAATAATAGTAGTCGATTCATACAGGGGAAGAGTATATCTTACATATAAAAAAGCCATTAATAACGCAATAATTAAAAAAACTACAGGAAAATAAAAATTCTTTTTAAAAATATATATAAATAATTTAAAATCGATCTCGTCATTTATGGGTGATATTTTTTTCTTTTTTGCCATTATTTTACAACAAAAATTTGGTAAATCATTAATAACGTAGTCAGCAAAGATGTAAACGGAGTAATAGCCTCGATCAATTTCTGAGGGACCCTGCCACGAGGTTCAACATAAATAATATCATTGGCCTGCAGCACCAGGTTGGCTTGGGTCATACCTCTGACGGTTGAAAGATCGAT
>CAZMPB010000010.1:14714-42956 GCA_964567775.1 uncultured Bacteroidales bacterium | reverse complement strand
GCGTACCGCTGATGGTCACCACATTGGAAGCCCATGAACCGCTGACACCGGAAGGAAATCCTGTTACGGTAGCACCGGTAGCGCCCGTAGTAGCATAGGTAATAGGCGTTATCGCCGTGTTGATACACTTCGTCTGCGCATTGGTCCCTGCTCCAGAGGTTAATGTTATCGTGTTGTTCGGTGTAACAGTTATGCTTCCCGTGGCCGAAACCGTTCCGCATCCTCCTGTTAAGGTAACTGTATAGTTAAATGGACTTCCAACTGTCGTTGTCGGTGTGCCGCTGATGCTTACGACATTGGCTGTCCATGAGCCTGTCACACCCGCCGGCAAGCCACTGACTGTTCCTCCTGTAGCCCCCGTGGTTGCATAGGTAATATTTGTTATCGGTGTGTTTATACACACGGTTTGGGCATTCGTACCCACGGCTGATGTCAGCACAATGGTGTTTACAGGATTCACAGTAATTGTCCCTGTTGCTGCTGTTCCTCCGCAGCCGCCGGTGGTGGTTACCGTGTAAGCGTATGTTCCGGACACTGTAAGCGTCCCGCTGATGGTGACCACATTTGCCGCCCAGTTCCCGGTAAGCCCTGCCGGCAATCCTGTTACGGTTGCCCCCGTAGCCCCTGTGGTCGCATAGGTGATGTTTGTGATGGCGGTGTTGATACATTTCGTCTGAGCATTTGTCCCGGCCGCTGAGGTAAGCGTGATAGTATTATTCGGCCTGACGGTGATTGTCCCTGTGGATGTAACCACACCACAACCTCCCGTTAATAAAACAGTATAGGTGAAAGTACCCGATGCTGTGGGAGTACCGCTGATAGTAACCACGTCGGCTGACCAGGCACCGGTTACTCCGGCAGGTAAGCCTGTGATATTTGCTCCCGTGGCCCCGGTTGTGCTATAAGTAATATCCGTTAAGGCTGTGTTGATACACAAGGTCTGGATATTTGTTCCCACTCCGGAGGTCAGTGTTATTGTGTTGTTAGGATTAACAGTAATTGTGCCTGTCGCCGCCGTGGACCCGCATCCGCCTGTAGTCGTTACCGTGTAGTTAAATGTTCCCGAAACCGATGGCGTCCCGCTTAGAGTCACCGTGTTGGCGGACCACGAACCGTTCACTCCGGTGGGCAATCCGGCATAACTAGCACCTGTTGCACCAGTGGTAGAATAAGTAATAGGCGTGATAGCCGTACTGATGCATTTTGTTTGCGCATCGGTACCCGGCGCGGAGCTCAGGGTGATGGTATTGTTTGGCCTGACAACAATAGTTCCTGTAGCAGAGACCGTTCCGCATCCTCCGCTAAGCGCTACCGTGTATGTGTATGTCCCAGAAACATCAGGCGTACCGCTGATGGTCACCACATTGGAAGCCCATGAACCGCTGACACCGGAAGGTAATCCTGTTACGGTAGCTCCGTTAGCGCCCGTAGTAGCATAGGTAATAGGCGTGATAGCCGTGTTGATGCATTTCGTCTGCGCATTGGACCCTGCTCCAGAGGTTAATGTTATCGTGTTGTTTGGTGTAACAGTTATGCTTCCCGTGGCCGAAACCGTTCCGCAGCCTCCTGTTAACGTAATAGTATAGTTAAATGGACTTCCAACGGTAGTTGTCGGTGTGCCGCTGATGGTTACGACATTAGCTGTCCATGAGCCTGTCACACCCGCCGGCAACCCACTGACTGTTCCTCCTGTCGCCCCCGTGGTTGCATAGGAAATGTTTGTTATCGGTGTGTTTATACACACGGTTTGGGCATTCGTACCCACGGCTGAAGTCAACACAATGGTGTTTACAGGATTCACGGTAACGGTGACTGTGAACGGATCTCCTGTGCAGGAAGTTGTTGCCGGGGTTACGGTATATGTTGCTGTTTGTGTCGTACTGGTAGGGTTTGTCAGAGTCTGGGAAATGGAAGCCTGTCCTATGGACTGTGCGCTGCCTCCGGTTACTCCGCCGGTAACTGTGGGTGCTGTCCACGTGTAGGTTGTACCTGCCGGGATAATAGTGCCGGGAGGATTGTTGATAGGAGTAACTGTAAAAGTACCACCGCTGCAAATGGTAGCTGTATGTGCAGGCACTAGTGGCTTTGGGTTTACGGTAACGGTGACGGTGAAAGGTGATCCTGTGCAGGAACCTGCTTTCGGTGTTACGGTGTAAACCACCGTTTTTGAGGTATTCGTGGTATTGACGAGTGTTCCGCTGACATTTGCTGAATCCATTGCTGCGACAATTCCTGTAACACCTCCTACCACCGGAGCCGGCCAGCTATATGTTGTTCCGGAAGGAACAATACCGTTTGTGCCGTTGACCGGGGCATAGGTAAAGGTAGCACCGCTGCAAATAGAGAGGGCGACATTAAAAACTGCCGGCTTGGGATTTACGGTAACTGTTACGGTGAATGTGGAACCCGTGCATGTTCCTTTTTTAGGTGTAACGGTATAGACCACATCTATCGGGGCATTGGTCGTATTTGTCAATATTCCGCTGATATTGCCTGCGTTGGTCCCTGCTGCTTCGCCTGTGATATCAGCTACCACCGGAGCCGGCCATGAATATTGTGTTGAGGGCGGGACAATGCCATTAGGCCCATCAAGCGGAATTACAGAAAAAGAGCCGCCGCTGCATATTATATCAGTCATATTTGAAACAACAGGCGTAGGATTTACAGTAACAGTAACTGAAAATGCAGGCCCCGCACATCCATTAACTGAAGGTGTTACTGTATAAACCACAATTATCGCGGCATTGGTTGTATTTGTCAATGTGTCGCTGATATTTGCAGCATTAGTTCCTGCCGCAGTGCCTGTAATTCCTGCCACAACAGGTGCCGACCAGCTATAGGTTGTTCCTGCCGGAACGTAGCTCCCTGTCGGAGTAACGGAAAAGGCCACTCCGCTGCATGTGGTGGCTGTCGCATTGTTAACTGCGGGAAGCCGGTTCACAGTAATCGTGCCTGTTGCAGTAACAAGGCCGCAACCACCCGTCAAAGTAACAGTATAGTTAAACGAACTTCCAACGGTAGTTGTTGGCGTGCCGCTGATGGTTACGACGTTTGCTGCCCATGAGCCTGTAACACCCGCCGGCAAACCGCTGAATGTCGCTCCTGTTGCCCCAGTGGTGGCATAGGTGATATTTGTAAGCGCGGTGTTGGCGCATATGGTCTGTGCATTGGTGCCCACGGCAGAAGTCAGAGTGATCGTGTTGTTCGGAATTACGTAGATGGTAATGGAATCCGTACGGGCAACGATCTCTGAGAATGAAATATCATCAAGGGCAAAATCATTGCCGGAGGCACCGGTATTTTGGTTTGTGATACATATGGTGGCCGTGGTATTTGCACCGGAATTCCAAACCACATGGAATTCTTCCCAGACACACGCATTAATATTTGCATTAAAAATACTTCCTATGGGACTGCCGTTAATTTGAAACTGAAGTTGTGCGGGATTTCCGGTACAAATTGTCGCCAGCCAGGTAGAAAAAGCATAATCGGTGTTCGGATTTA
The DNA here is from genome assembly GCA_964567775.1 of uncultured Bacteroidales bacterium. GTDB lineage: Bacteria > Bacteroidota > Bacteroidia > Bacteroidales > CAIWKO01 > CAIWKO01. The sequence continues at coordinate 39,452 of CAZMPB010000010.1, read as the reverse complement.
CAGCGACTGTTGCACAATAAACAAGGGAGTTTGGTATAGAAGAACCATTCACCGCCATTAGCGAATCGTCATTGGTGGGTGTATGATCATTACAGTTTACCAATCCACCGTTCCATGTATGCGGATTGTCGGTAACGTAGTATTGACCTTCGACCGTATTTGGTGAAGCATATTGATAGCTGGACATAAACCCAGTATTGCCGTGACTAAAATCTCCATTTACAATTAAATTGCTGTCAAGGGCATAATAAGTAGCCGTATAAGTTGTCGTAACCGAAGGGGTGGCAATTACCGGGTTTCCTCCCGTTGTATCCATTGAAGTTAGCGGGCTCCACGTTATAGACACGCCTGCCACTATGTTAATTGTTGACGACATCCCCACACAAATCGTATCCGGTGATGCGGTTATGGTATCTATCTGAGCCTTTGCAGGTTTATTAAAATAAAATATCAGAAGAAAAAATGCTATAAGGTATTTATAATTTCTCATATACTAAAATTATTATATAACTTCTATTTATAACTCCAAATATAAGCAAATAATTGGTTATATCAACGAAAAATATTCATTAATGTTCTTATTATTGTTTTTCATATAAATTACAAAAATGTGACAAAAAGGTTAGAAAAAGCGGGAAATTCTCATGCATATTCTGAACACTGCTTCAAAAGGACTTATGTGGTTTAAAAGACGAGACATTATGAGCGAAAAATCTTTTTAAAATTTGTAATGGCAATTGTACGGAAGAAATGAATAAAAGTTTAATAAAAAAAACAGTATTTTTGTGCGAAAGAAATGGGTTTGATTATATATTTTTTGTTTTTGTGATTTGTTTAGGATAAAAGCCAAAAGTTTCATAAAAAAAAACAGGGTGTAAAAAAGAAAATATCATTTTGGGAAAACCAATGTAAAATGATACAAATGGTTTTTGTTCCTGTTTTTAATGCACCGAAAAAATGATTTTTTCAGGAAAGTCAGGTGGTAATTATTTTTCAGAGAGATTAAAAAACGAGAATTATCGAACTTTTTTTAATAAAGCAAAGGCCCGAAAGCTGATATGAATATTGAATCAAAAATAAAACGGTGTTTGTTCCCCATATGGGGATTATTGCCATTTTCTGTTCGGGATTATTTTGCATCTTTCCGTGAAAAAAGAAGATCAAAGCAAGACCAAAAAACTATGAAAAAAAACAAAATCACGTATATTACAGATCGCTTATCTGTTAAAAAGCCAATAAATTATGTGGATATTGGCGCGAATAAAGGTGATTTTTTAGAAGAAATTTCGGGCTTTTATATAATGAATAAAGTGGTTTTGGTTGAACCCATTCCGGATACTGCAGATTTTCTCAAAAAAAAATATCCTTCTCCTGTTTATTCTGTTTTTCAAAATGTTATAACTGATCAGGAAAATGTAGCGGTTGATTTTTTTATAAATGAATTTTCAGAAACTTCCTCCATACTTGAGATCAAATCTGAAATGGCGGAATTATCAACAACAAATACAAAACTGGTTTCGAAAGAAAAAATCATGTCACGAACGCTGGACGGAATTTTTCTGGAATCCAAACTATCGAAAATTGATCTGCTGAAAATTGATGTTCAGGGCGTTGAAAATCTTGTAATATCCGGGGGAACCAGGGCTTTAAAAAACACAAAATTATTATTAATAGAACTTTCATTTAAACCGACATATAAGGGATCCTGTGTTTTTAATGAGGTTTATGATCTGTTACAGGAAAGAGATTTTATTTTACTTGAAATATCCCCCGGGTTCAGGGCTTCAAACAGTGACGAACTTATTCAGGTGGATGCACTATTTTTAAATACTAAATTTGAATGAATCCATTATTGACGATTATAATACCAACGTATAATTCGGAGAATACGGTTAAAAATGCCATAGACAGCATTCTGAATCAAACATTCACGGAGTATGAGATCCTTATTATAGACAATCAATCAAGGGATGAGACTATCCCGGTGGTTCAGCAATATATGCTCAATAATAATTCTGTCAGGTATATTTCTGAAAAAGATAATGGAATATATGATGCGATGAATAAGGGGATCAGCCTCGCTAAAGGGGAATGGGTTTATTTTTTGGGCAGCGACGACCGACTCTTTGGCAAAGATACATTAGAAGAGATATTTTCAAATAAGGATAATTTGCTGGTTCAGGTGCTATACGGAAATGTTTCCCGTCCAGGCCATGAGAAATATGACGGGGAATTTGATCCGGAAAAACTATACGGGCAAAATATCTGCCACCAGGCAATTTTTTTTAAAAAGAGTTTGTTTGAAATAACAGGAGATTTTACCATAAAATACAAAAGCGCCGCAGACTGGGTGCATAACTTTATATGGTTCCTGAACCCGTATATTAAGAAAAAATACATTGACCTTATCGTGGCTTATCATGCCGCCGGCGGATTTAGCTACACTTACAAAGATGAAGCCTTCAAACAAGACAAAGAAAAGCTGTTTCTGAAATATGGCCGCGGAGTCATTCCCGCCAATCTTAAAACAGCATTGCTGAAAATTGTTGCTTATAAGGCCTATGCTAACAGGGATTATCTGAAGATGATCCCGTATCTTATCAAATATTTTTTTAGCAAGTTTAAATCAAGGTAAAAAAATGACAACAAAACAATTCATTAAAAAAGTAGTTTTTTGGTTTTTGCCAAAATCAATTAAATTATCTTACGAAAATAAAAAAATAATAGAGGCGTGGGAAAGAAGGGGAAGGCCCTGTCCGCCTCCTGAAATAATAAAACGGCAATATATAAGTAAAATTCAGAAAAAGAAACATCTTGAGGTATTCATTGAGACAGGGACCTATTTGGGAGATATGATATTTGCACAATTGAAGAATTTTAAAAAATTGTATTCTATTGAATTGAGTGAGGAATTATATGAAAAGGCAAAAAAGAGGTTTCTTGCCTACCCTCATGTAAAAATTCTGCAAGGTGACAGCGGAGTTGTGCTGAAAGATGTGCTCGCTGAAATAGATACGACATGTATGTTTTGGCTCGACGGACATTACTCCGGGGTTTTTAACGGGGTTCAAACAGTAAAAGGAGATAAGGATAGCCCAATTTTGGAAGAACTTTCCATAATCTTCGACTCCGGGTATAATCATGCTGTACTTATTGATGATGCGAGGCTTTTTACCGGCAGAAACGATTATCCCACCATTGATGCACTTAAAGCGTTTATTTTATCCAAAAAACCGGGCAGCATCATAGAAATTAAAGATGATATCATATATGCTGATCTAAAATCATAATAAGGTTAAATGAAATTTTCCATAGTAATGATGGCCTACAACCAGGGCTGTTTTATTGACGAGGCCATACGGTCGGTGATAAGCCAGAACCTGCCTTTTACATGGGAATTACTGATCGGTGATGATGCCTCAACAGACCATACCGCGGATATTGTTTCCGGATGGCTACAGCAATACCCGGCGAATATTTTTTATTTCAGGCATGAGAAAAATCTCGGGCTTCATAAAAATTATCAGTTCCTGATCGAAAAAAGCCGGGGTGAATATGTGGCTTTGCTCGAGGCGGATGATTACTGGCCTGACACCGATAAATCACGCTTGCAGGTGGAACTTATGGATGCGCATCCGGAAATGGCCTACAGCTTTACCAATGCCGATACGGTTGATGTTAACGGGAAATTATTAGAGCAAAAAATATTTGAACTTCCCCGGATTTGTGACCTTGATTATTTTGTAAATCATTTTTTTATTGCTCCGAATAATACGGTGGTTTTCCGGAAAACAGCCGAGCCTAAAGTATATCCTGATTGGTTCTTTTCCATCCGGCAATGGGACATGGCTCTTCAGTATTTAAGAAGCCTGAACGGAAAAATCGGGTTCTTACCCATCACAGGACTGGCATGGAGGCGGCATGAGAGCGCCACTTCGGTTTCCAAGGGGTTTTCCGGCCCTGAACGCTACAAAGACTGGCTGATCCTGAACAGGGAGATAGGGAAATTAGTCCCGAAACATTTAAAAAAATTCTTCAGGCAGCGCTATATCGCCTATTCCTATATCGCCATTGCTTATTTAAAAGAAAAAAAATATTTGCAGTTTGCCCGCTACACCTTTTTAATGATATTTAATAAACCGTTCAAGCCGATAAAAATCTACAGGGATTTCTTTTGGAAGATGAGGAATTAAAAAAAGCCCCAAAGCTATTTCATCGTTTTATTCACATAAACAGGCTTTAATGCCAGCGGGTTTTTTAAATGAAATGCGTCTGTAAAGTTTGTATCATTAATAAAAATGATCTTTTCAAAATAATTTTTAAACTCGTTGGTTAAATCATTTTCGGCTATTTCGTTTTTATTAATTTTTTCAACTTTTTGTTTTAAACTATTTCTCATCGGTGGTGGCAAAATTATTAAGTCGAAATGATGTTTTTTACTGAGTTCTGTTATTTTATGCAGGTATTCGACGGAGACAGGTGATAAAAAGGTATAATTTTTTTTATCCTTTGAACAAAAATTTGGAGACCAATCAGACGTTAAAACATACGGATATCTGCACAAATAATAATAGGGTATTTTATGTGTCTGTTCAATAACAGTTTTTGTAAACAACGGCATATACTCTTGCACATAGAATGGTTTTAAAAAATAGTGAAACGTGTATATCTGGTCTAAATTATTCAGAAAACTAAACGGGGAATAAATCAGGTAAACAGTGTCCACCTGATTGCCTGCATTGAGATAATTGTTCAATAAAATATACTGGCCCACCATGCCAATTGCCTGATTACAGGCTAATGAGTTGATCGTGTCGTTATTCGTGGTGTTTCGAAACAATTGATTCCCCACACTATCCCCCAAAAGTAATTTTTTTGTTTTCTTTTTTTGTTTGCTTTTAAATAGTGAATGATAAATTTCACTCCCGACCACGATTGTTTTATACTTATCGGAAAGCATTAAATACAGAGGCCTTATATTTATTCCAATGTTTAGTATTAAGATGAAGAGTATGGAATTAATGATGAATTTTTTCATGTCAAAATTGGAAATAAATAAATACCTGTTCTTTACCTGAAAAATATAAAATCACCATAGCAAGGCCGCAATATAATGCCCATCTTAAGGGTTTGATCCATTTTCTCCCGAGAAGAGCCGTTGCATATTGTTGTTTTCTGCCCCAATATTCAATAACGGCAAAGAGAAACAAAACCAAAGCAAATGAATATCCCACTTCCCAGTAAATTAAATTATAAGTATCAATCATCGATGAATACCGGAAGAGGCCGCGAAAAACACCACCGATATAGCTTATCGCCTGATACATGCTTTCTGCACGAAAGAAGACCCATGATAAAACAATAAACACAAATGTGATGAACCAGCTTATAAAATTATACAAAACAGGCTTTGTTTTTTTTCTGATCTTCTTTCTCGTTCGGGTGGTAATAACATCCCAGCCCAAAGCAAGGCCATGCAGCCCGCCCCACACTATGAAAGTGTAGTTTGCGCCATGCCACATCCCGCACAAAAGAAATGTTACAAACAAAGAAACAACAACTCCTGTCATACCCCAATTTCTCAGTTTTATTGAGAGCGGGCTGAAAAGATAATCGCGCAGCCATGATGAAAGCGAGATGTGCCAGCGTCTCCAGAAATCGGCGACACTGACTGACAGATAGGGGTTATTGAAATTCCGCCTGATGTTGAATCCCAAAAGCCGGGCTACCCCGATCGCGATATCGGAATATCCTGAAAAGTCGGCATATATCTGCACTGTATAGAACAGGGCGCCTAAAAACAGGGTGCTACCGCTGTAACCGGCAGCATTATCAAAGATCATATTCGCAAATACAGCGCAGTTATCTGCAATAACAATTTTTTTAAAAAGCCCCCAAAGTATTTGCCTCAAGCCATCGGTGGCCTTTGAATAATCAAAAACCCTTTTAGTAAAAAATTGCGGCAGCAGCGTTGTCGCCCTTTCGATAGGCCCTGCAAGGATCAGCGGGAAAAAACTGACGAAGGCAGCGAAGGCGATAAAATCTTTGGTCGGTTCAACATTTTTGCGGTACACTTCTATGACATAGCCCAGGGCCTGAAACGTGAAAAAGCTGATGCCTACGGGCAGCACGATATTCAGGGAACTGCCGGAAACAGGGAGCCCAAGAAAAGTAATGGCCGTAGAAAAGCCGGCAATAAAAAAGTTCATGTACTTAAAGACCACCAGAAGTCCTAAGTTATATAACAGGGCGGACCATAGAAGCAACCTGCGTTTTGATTTTTTTTCCTGATCTGACAACAGCCGTCCGATAAAATAGTTAATCACACAACTGGAAAACAACAAGGCCAGAAATCGCCAGTCCCACCATCCATAAAAAACAAAGCTGGCAACAACAACAAATAAATTCTGCAGTTTTAAATTACGGTTCACAACAAACCAGTAAAGGATAAATACTAAGGAAAAAAAAAGTGCAAAGTCAATGGAATTAAAGAGCATACTATCTGTCTGTGTTATAAACTCCCAGGTTTTTTTTGACGATCAAAACCGGAGCCAAAGTTACATTTTTTTATTTTAGTACCGATAATGGCAACCAAGACCTATAATATTTAGGGGACTCATACGAGCTCCGGCAACTAATTTGTCGGGGGGATAATACCCGAAATCAACAAAGAAAACCTATCTCACATTTTCGTTGTTGTTCTGTTGTTTGCTTATTACCTTGCACAGTTCTTTTGTTAATTGTTTGCTGAAGATCATGCTTCCTTTTCCATTCATGTGCCGCCAGTCAGAAAAAAAAATAACATCCTCATTTACATAAGTCCTTAAATCTGTATTGAAATTTAAAAACGGTATTTCAAATTTTTTTGATAGTTTATTTACGATCAACAGCGCCCCTGATTTTTTATAAAACTCCGGCTCAATGCCATATTCCGGTGGCAAAACAAAGATGATTTTTACTTTTTCGAAAACCATTTGTGTTACCAATTTAGTGAAGTAGATTACCGGCTCAGTATCAATTTCCCAGCGTTTATTTACATAGAAAAGATTTCGATCGTAGGGCCTTTCATAAGTGGTGTATCCCCTGTCATAAGTGTTCATTAGATAATTTTCACGTCCTTTTTGAAATTTCAAACTTTCCTTAATGCTTTTTCTGAATTTTATAAACGGGAATCTATTGAAAAAAGCGTCTTTCAAGTTATAATCAGTTGGGTTGAGCAGTGTTTTTAAGAATAATCCGAACGTGAAATACTCAGAATCCTGCTCAAGCTTTCGAAAATACATATGATCATCAAACATAGTCCAGGCAATACTTATAATGCAATAATGAGGGCTGGGCTGGTTTCGACGAAACACCTCATTGTACCAGCGATAATAAAACTCCGGACCTGCGGCAGGTAATGAAAAGTTATAAAATGAGATTCCGCTACTGTCGAGCACTGATGGACGCATAGAACATGCAGGCTGCGAATTGCCGATAATGATTCCTTCAAAAGGGGGCGTAGTATTTTGAGCCGCCTCATATTGTAATTTGTAAAACTCCGGGGTCGGATTGTAATCAGCCTGAAATTTATTTATAAATGGAACCGGAATGAGAACAATAATCGTAAAAACAAAAATGTAACGAATAATTTTCTTCATGTTAAAATTGAAAGTAGATGAATGTATTCACATCAAATTTGCCCCAATAAAAAATAGTATATACAATGACAAAATAAAAAGACCACCGGAAAAACCGGTTGGTTTTTTTACCTAAATGAGCAATAGCGAACTCTTGTTCTCTTCCTGTCCATTCAATAGTCATAAAAATACCTAACATCAATATGAAAAGTTTGGGGAAAATCGGGAGGTCTGTTCCCTTTTCGATTAAATATGGCATAGTGAATAGGGAGGGTGAAAATATATCTAAAATGTAACTTAAGGCCCAGCCGACATTTTCAGCCCTAAAAAAAACAGCAGTAAGAGCCGTTAAAATAAAGATCCCCAACATTCCAAAAAACTCTTTGAACGATGGGATTAGCCTCCCTTCTGCAACGAGTTTATTTTTATTCATAGAACCTTTTAGAATAAGTGGAATAAAATAAATGCCATGCAAAAATCCGAATACAATAAAAGTCCAGTTAGCCCCATGCCAGAACCCGACTAATAAAAATGTCAATATAATGGAAATAATGAGACCGGTTTTTTTATATTTTCTAAGGATAAAGGACAAGGGCGTAAAAACATAATCCATCATCCATGAGGTAAGTGACACATGCCATTTCTTCCAATAATCACTGATATTGGTTGAGAAAAACGGAAAAGCAAAGTTGTTTACAATTCTGATGTTAAATAGTTTTGAAATACCACATGCCATATCCGAGTACCCGGAAAAATCACCATAGATTTGAAAAGCAAAAAATAAAACGCCTAACGCAAGAGTACTTCCTGAATAAACAGTATAATTATTGAAAATCTCATTTGCATATTCCGCACAATTATCAGCTATTACCATTTTCTTAAACAGGCCCCATAAAATTTCCCGCAAGCCATCAACCGCCATTCCATAATCGAATTCGCGTTTCTTTTGTATTTGTGGTAGAAATTTTTGTATACGTTCTATCGGACCGGATAAAATTTTGGGGAAATAAGCCAGATATGTACAGAAACTCAACAGATCGCCGGTTGGTTCAATTTCATCATTATTTACATCAATAAGATAGCCGATCATCTGAAAGGTAAAGAAACTTATACCAAGGGGCAATAAAATATGAAAAGGGGTAAAACTAATGCCGGCACCACTGTAATTAAACAAAGTAACAAAACTCTGTATAAAGAAATTAAAGTACTTAAAATATAGAAGAAGCCCGACATTTAAGATAATTCCCGAAAAGAAAAATAAACTTCTGATTTTACCTTCTTTTTTTTGTGCAATAAATTTTGCCAGATAAAAATTTATAAAACCTGATGCGGCCAAAAGAAAAATAAATTTCCAATCGGCCATACAATAAAACACAATACTAGCCACTAATAGCAATATGTTTTGTGTTTTCGCATTTTTTTTAAACACAAACCAATAGAGTATGAAAACCAAAAGTAGAAAAACCGCAAAATTTAAGGAATTAAATACCATTTAAAGTATTTTAAAAAATGTTTTTATAATTTTGACTGGATCAGTTCAATTAAGGTGGCCATATTTTTTAGCTTATTCAACTCTTTAAGCCGGAATTTGATATTAAATTCAGTTTCAATTTCAGTGATTATTTCCATATGGGTAAGAGAATCCCAGCCGTCAACATCGGAAGCGGTAAGGTCGTCTCTCATTTCAAATTTCTCGTGTTTTAGCACTGTAATTAATATTTGCCGTACCTTTTCTAAAATTTCAACTTTTTCCATATTTTCCTGATTTTATAGTTCCTTTTCCATTAATAATTTAACATTGAACGGAAAATATTTTAGCGTTTCCGGATTTTTTGATTCAACCCGTTTTGTGATTTTATACCCTGAATTTTCATAAACCCTGACAGCCGCCGTGTTGTTCTCAAAAACCTGAACCTGTGATTTTTTTATTGACGAATTTTGTTTTTTTGCAATTTTCAGCAACTCGTCAATGATCATGTTTATCAGGTGATTGCCTCTCTGTTCTTTTATTACATAGGCATACTCCAGCTGATGAGTCTGCAATTCTCTCTCTATTGCAATACCTTTTATTGCTTCGGATTTGTTTTTCAAAGCAAATAATTTTTCTTTTGGTAAAAGAAAACCAAATAAATTGGATTTTAGTATGGACGAAGGCTGCCCGTCTTCATTCTCTCCCTCGATCCAGCCGCCAAAAGCAGCAACCGGCGTTTCGTTATATTCAGCTATAACAAAACTGCTTAGCGAAAATTCACAACCATCAATTTCTTCTTCTAATATTTTGATTAAATATTCTTTTAAAGTGGATTCATCTGTTTCGAGAATGTTGGCCAGTCCAATCATTGTGGAGCCACTTTTTTCTGCTTCAATAATAACTTTTGAAATAAATTCAATGTCTTTGATCCCGGCTTTTCTGAAAAAATAATTCATGAGTATAAAATCAAATGTTATCTAAGTTTGAACATAGTTTCCAATTTTTTTCTGTCAGTTTTTTCATTTGTATTCAAAGGGAATGGCTTTGCAAAGAAGTATTTCGTCGGCACCATATAGGCCGGGACTTTAGCCTTCATGTATTCCAGAATAAATGTGGTATCAAAGGGGTCGGATTCAAATATTAGCGCAATCTCATTGTTTCCCGTTTTATTTTCAGTGGCCAGCGCTATCAAATTAATGATATGATTGGTTGCTTCTTTAACATGGTATTCTACCTCCGACAGTTCAACCCTGTACCCCTGGATTTTTGCCTGAAAATCTTTACGCCCGATGTAATCGATATGGCCATTTTCTCTTAAAACGCAGAGATCACCCGTTTTATAGAATTTAATTTCAACACCGTTGTAAATGCTTGTAAAAAACCTTTCTCTGTTGAGCTGAGGATTATTAATATAGCCGGGAGTCAGTTGCGCTCCCGCCAGGCAAAGTTCCCCGCATTGATTGATATCAGATACTTTATTGTTCTCATCAAAAACCACGGCTATATTATTCAGCATGCTTTTGCCGATGGAAAGCACCCCATTATGGGCATCATTTTCCATATCCCTCCTGAATGTATAATACGTGCAAAATATCGTATCTTCAGTAGGGCCATATACATTATCAATTCTTGCATTGGGAATGCACTTCGACCATTCTTCACAGATGTTTTCGTTTAATGCCTCCCCGCAAAAAAGAGAATACCGCATTTGGGGACAATCAATTTCTTCGAAATATTGCCTGAGGTAATTCAAGATTGACGGCACCATCAGTGAAACCGTCAATGCGTGTTCGTCCATTAATTCATAAATATAGCTATATTTTATTTTGTTTTTTGGAACGGTATATACACATGCCCCTTTTAATAATGGGATCATATAAGACATGACCGACAGGTCAAAGGTTAGTTCAAACATCTGAAGGCACCGGTCTGTTTCTGAAATTTCATAGCCCATAGCCCAGAATGCTTCTGTAAAACTTGCCACGTTTGCTTTTGTGATGGGCACCCCTTTGGGGATTCCTGTGCTTCCCGAGGTAAATAAAACATATGCTAATTGCAAATCAAAATTCTCGTTTTTATTTATGTCTGCAACAATTTTTTTTAACAGACCAATGGAAAAAGAATAATCGGCAGAAACAAATGACCGCGTACAAAGCGTGTGTGCATTATAAAAAGAAGTTATTTCTGAATTTGAATCCAGAACCGTAGCTATTGATACCTGATCAATAATATTCTGATTGCGCTCATTGGGAGTATCCGGATTTAGCGGGATATAGGCTTTTCCAGTAAACCAAATGGCGAAAATTGCAGCATATGAATCAATATCGTCATGGGCAATGATGGCAATATTGTTATCAGGCAAATCACGTATGTTTATTATTATTGAACTGATCCTTTGAATAAAATTTTCATACGTATAATATTGTTCATTGATGTAAAACGAATTATTTTTTGAAAATCTGATCGCATTTTCTATAAATGGGCTTAGAATAAATTTATAGAACATTCTTTAATAATTTATGGTTTTTTAGAAAAGATAAAATGCGAAATTACATAAAAATACCGGGAAGCATTTTAATTTTAAGACCAATAAAGCTGAAATAATATAGGTGAAAACACAAAAAGTCTATGGAGTTAAAAAGCATGCAAAGATTAAATATTTATGGAGATTGTTATTTTTATTAATCCGGAATTTATCATTTTTCGTAGCGTATCTTTTTGCAGAAAAGTTTGCATAAGTACAAATTTTTGAATAACAATACAAAAAAACATCAATATTGGTTTTTGTGTTTATAGTTTACAAATTTACCGTTTTTGCTGATGCCTGGCGAGGGAAATAGACCAAGGGCTTGTTTTTATAAAAGGGTTTCGGAGTAAGTTTTAATATGTGCAGAAATGACTTTCTCAAGTTTTTTTATCGTAAGATTTTTTTCGAGTAACATTTTTGGCCAGTCCTGCGTACTGATTTCGTCGAAATAACTAAGACTTTTAATCACATGAAGCTGGTTTCTGCTTTTATATTTAGTTTTATAAAAACCAATAATGTCGGTGATGGAATACTGTTTGAGAATGAAATAGATATCAACAAAGTCCTTTGATCTGGTTCCATTGCCGGCTATTGCATTTAATTTCATAGCAGCAATATCTTCGATAGAAAGCAGCCTTACGACATTTTCTACAACAACATTTTTCACCAAAGGATATTTGTGGGCAATGAAATCTGTGTTTATGTCGCCAATGCTGCCTTTAAGTGTGTTGTTTGAAGAAAAATTTAACTTAAAATTGTACGAATCCTCAAGATATTCGAGCAAGGTATTTGAATCAAAATCGTTTTGTGTGAACAAGACGAGGTCAATTGACTTTCGGTGTCCTAATTGTATGGCAAGTGATGTGCCTCCTGCAAGGTGAAAGTCTTTTAATATATCTAATGATTGAAGTTCTACTAATAGCTCCAGTGTGTTTGTGTCGATTGCTTCTTTATGAAACATTTGAATTTGGATTTAGGGATATTGAAAAAAGTACTTACCCACGACAGGGTTTTATTGTCAAGATATCCGGCATTAATTAATTCATGTTTAACGGTTTTTAATCCATAAAACTGTATGACGGCAGCGACATCCTGCAAATCGCCCATAGTGAATACCCTCTCGATAATGAGGCGTTTATTTTGAATATCATCAATTTTGCTAGTATCTACATCCCAAAATAATTTTTTTGAAATGTTAAGTGAGAACATAGGGCTGAATTTAATATTAAATGATTAAGCTAAAATACAAAATTATTGAACATAAGGGCGAATTAATTTTGCATGCGGGCTCAGGAAACTGATATCCACTGTCAGCACGATATTCAGGGAACTGCCGGAAACAGGGGACCCAAGAAAAGTAAAGGCCGTAGAAAAGTCGGCAATGAAAAAGTTCATGTACTTAAAGACCATCAGAAGTCCCGGTTCGGGCGAAGGTGCTACCTTCTTCGAAACAATACTGACAGGCTGCTATGCCTGTAACAACGCTATAAATTTATGAAAAACGATTAAATAAACAGGCTTTAAGTCATCTGATGACTAAGAAAACAAGCCATTTCAACAATTTCAACTTGGAGAGTCATCTGATGACTGCTATAAAAAATCATTCAATCACAAACTCATCTTTGTTCGGCTTATGATGGTCTAAGCCGAACAAGGGATGGTCATTTTACCACAACAATATTGTTTTGTAAAATTAAAAAATCATGCAAATAAGAAAACTGCACCAAAATACTGACACGAAATCAAAGTATCATTTTAAGGCTATAACCTTAAAATAAATTTGTTTTTTTAAGGGTATAACCTTAATTTTGCACAACCATTTTAAAGTTATAACCTGATGATTACATCAAAACAAAAACTTCTGATAGAGCAAACCGACCGAAAACTCCAGGTTTTCCGTGGTTTGGAAAAAAACAGCATACCGCCGCTGGGATGGATACACACTATTCGTACGGCATTAAAAATGTCGCTCCGGCAACTTGGCAATAAACTGGACATGTCGGCACAAAGTGTGAAGGAAATCGAGGCACGTGAGGCAAATGGTTCAATAACTATTAAATCCTTGAGTGAAGCAGCAAAGGCATTAGATATGAATTTTGTCTATGGTTTTGTATCTCAACATCAGAGTCTGGAAAACATGATAGAACAGAGGGCTTATGAGAAGGCAAAGGAAATAGTGATGCGTACCCATAAAACAATGCAACTGGAAAACCAGCAAAATTCAAATACACGGATTCAAAAAGCGATAGAAAACAGAGCCGGTGAGATAAAAAATAATATGCCAAAGTATTTATGGGATTAGAGATAAATTATATCTATGGACAAACGCCCCTGGAGGAAGAGGAAAAGAATGGGCTGCTTATACCATCTATTACTACGCGTATTGAATTAGATGAATTTGAACAACTGAATATTGAAAAAGCAGTAGCGTGGTCGTTTCAAAAAAAAATCAATAAGCATCAACTTCTCACAGAAGAATTTGTCAGGAAGCTTCACGGGAAAATGTTTGGGGATGTATGGAACTGGGCGGGTTTGTTTCGAAAAACCAATAAAAATATCGGAGTAGATTGGCCAACTATTTCAGTTCAATTACGGCAATTAATTGATGATTGTAATTTCTGGATTGACAATAAAATATTCAGTGAAGAAGAGATTGCCATACGGTTCAATCACGGCATCGTCAAGATTCATTGTTTTGCAAATGGTAATGGAAGACACTCAAGGCTGATGGCAGATTTAATCATGAAGAACATGTTCAATAAACCTGCATTTACCTGGGGAAAGAGCGATTTGATAAAACCATCAGAAGTGAGAAGAAATTACATTAACGCTGTTAAAATGGCTGATGCCGGCAATATTCAACCCTTGTTATCTTTTGCAAAAACGTAAAAAATTTATTTTCCAACTGACTTATTCAAATAGCTGAACCCCGGTTCGGCGAAGGTTCTACCTTCGTCGAAACTTTGCTGATACCGATTTGAAAAATAATATAGTACTCCCGATAATTATCGGGATCTTTTCAATTGTTTGTACTTCCGCCGCGGCGGATATTTTTCTATCGGCCTGTCTGCCGGCCAGGCAGGCATAACCCTGTCTGACTGTCGCAGACAGGCAGGCAAATGAGAAATATCAATACGTCCTATTGGACTAATTGATATTTCAATTTGGTATAACAGGCTTTGCCTGTGACAAAGCAATAAATTTATGAAAAACGATTATATAAACAGGCTTTAAGTCATCTGATGACTAAGAAAACAAGCCATTTCAACAATTTCAACTTGGAGAGTCATCTGATGACTGCTATAAAAAATCATTCAATCACAAACTCATCTTTGTTCGGCTTATGATGGTCTAAGCCGAACAAGGTGGCCAAAATGCCGACGTACTGAATGGTGGTTTCAACAGGTGGTACAGTGAGCCTGCCGAACTGTTCAACCTCCGGCTATTTAAACCATTTATAATTTTCATCAAACAACTTCATTTCTTTTTTTGTCATTTCGTCAAATATGCCGGAATATTTTTTTTGCCCTAAAGGATTCAAATGATATGCGTCAACAAAATAAACCGAGTCCCCGATATCTTCTAGCTGGTCGAAACGCCCGAAAACAGGAACATTAAGCCCGATATCTGTCAGCTTGCTGATATAATCCCTGTGGACAGCGCCGCATTTTTGCCTGTAGATCCTTGTAAAATCAGATCGTTTAGGCGGAATGAAGACGGCAAATTTTATTTTCCGTTCTTCGCAGAATACCGCTATTTTTTTTAGATAGATGAACTGCAAATCGGACCAGCCATATTTTTTTATTTGAAAAACCTCGTTTATTGCTTGATCAAAATTTTTCGGTTTTTTTTCGAGAGTCGCAGACCCAAAATCAGGCGGAATGCTACGATCGTCATTTTTTATCATCTTTTTATTTTCGGGAAAAATAAATTTGAAAAAACTTTTATTTCTTTTATATAATGCACTTATATCATGTTCACGTGTATATTGTAAAATGTCAAAAAAACTAAAATCCAGGTATATATAGGAGGGTCGGTACTTGTAATATTTTTTTGTATAAATCCATGGGTCTAATCCATAATAAATGGTGCTTACTCTATTCAAATACATGTTTGTTAAAATAAAATATGTCTGGATAGGGTCTCTTGCTTCATTGGCGATATTAACGTACTTAACATTATTATCAGATAATTCGTTCAGAATGGAACAGGACAAGCCATACTTCACGCTGGAACTACCTGCCAGGAGAATTATAGAATCGGCATATACGAAATTGATCCATTTATATTTGAAGGATTCAGCCTCATAATTCTTTTCAAGATTTTTTTCCAAAAAAACTTTAGTGCGATTTGTGGATATAATGATCTCGAACAACAATACCAACAGAAGCTGTGCTGATAAAAAGAAACCTGTTTTAACCAAAAATTTTTTCATGATCTGTTCAGAACTGAAAGTAAACAAATTGTTGTTCATTACCTCCCAAGCAATATATGGTAAAGATAATTGCGGTATAAAAAGCATAACGCAGCACCGGGTTCCACCTCAGGCCTAAAACAGCCATCGCGTATTGCTGCTTTTTGCCCAACCATTCTATGATGATAAAGATAAGCACCAGAACCGGCACATAATAGTCGATGCGCTTGTAAAAAAACATATCCAACGTTTCAATAACTGACGATTTTGTAAAAAGCCCGGTGAAAAGATCCTTTATGTAGGTAATTGCTTGATGCAGGCTTTCTGCACGAAAAAATACCCATGATAAAACAATAAAAACAATAGTGATGCACCAGCTTATGAAATTATATAATGTTGGGTTTGCTTTTTTTCTGATTCTCTTTCTGGTTCTGGTTGAAATCACATCCCAGCCTAAAGCAAGCCCGTGCAATCCACCCCAGATGATAAAGGTATAATTTGCGCCATGCCACAAGCCGCACAAAAGAAAGGTCACAAACAAAGAAACAATAATGCCCGTCATACCCCAGTTCCTGAGTTTTATCGAGAGCGGGCTGAAAAGATAATCGCGCAGCCATGATGAAAGCGCTATGTGCCAGCGCCTCCAGAAATCGGCGACACTGACGGAAAAATATGGATTATTAAAATTCCGCATGATGTTGAATCCCAATAGCCGGGCCACCCCGATGGCGATATCGGAATATCCCGAAAAGTCGGCATATATCTGCACCGTATAAAACAGGGCGCCTAATAGCAAGGTGCTTCCGCTGTGTCCGGCAGCGTTATCAAAGATCATATTGGCAATTCCGGCACAATTATCGGCAATGACGATTTTTTTAAAGAGACCCCATAGAATTTGCCTCAGGCCATCGGTGGCCTTTGAATAATCAAAAGATCTTTTAGTAAAAAATTGCGGCAGCAGTGTTGTTGCCCTTTCGATAGGCCCTGCAAGGATCAGCGGGAAAAAACTGACAAAAGCCGAAAAACTGATAAAATCTTTGGTTGGCGTAACATTTTTGCGGTACACTTCAATGACATAGCCCAGCGCCTGAAACGTGAAAAAGCTGATGCCTACAGGCAGCACGATATTCAGGGAACTGCCGGAAATATTTACTCCGAGAAAAGTAAAGGCCGTAGAAAAGCCGGCGATGAAAAAGTTCATGTACTTAAAGACCACCAGAAGTCCTAAGTTATATAACAGGGCGGACCATAGAAGCAATCTGCGTTTTGATTTTTTTTCCTGAACCGATAGTTGCCACCCTATTACATAATTTATGACACAACTGGAAAACAACAAGGCCAGAAAACGCCAGTCCCACCAACCATAAAATATAAAGCTGGCAACAACAATAAATAAATTCTGTAACTTTAAATTACGGTTCACCACAAACCAGTAGAGGATAAAAACTATGGGCAGAAATAGGGCAAAGTCTATGGAGTTAAAAAGCATGGTATTAGTACGTTCTTTTTGTTATAATGTTTTTTAGTGCATAGCTGCTGCTATCATTACGTCTGATTGTGTTTTATATTTCATTTGCGATTAGTGTAGAAGCCTTGGGCGACCAATGAGAATCATCATATATATTTTTTTAAATTCCTTTTCGCTGTTAAAAGTTGCATTTACTAATTGAACTTACTGCAAGTCTCCTTTAGAAAATATTTTTATTTGTAAGCTCAACTTATCGATATTACGTCGCTCAATGATGCTAAACCCTTCATATTGATAGGCCTTAAAGTTAATAAAATGTGATTTTGATTCCAATAAATAATAACCGTCCGGGGGAATAAATAAACGAAATCCCGATATGTCAGTAAAAGGGTAAACGTAACAACCATTTACTATAATAATTTTTGGTGAATGTATTTTCTCCTCATTTGTTGGGATTACCGACCAGCCATAATCAGACTCACATATATTATCTATGCTTTGTAATTTATTCGCCTTGCTATATTTCCAGAAAATATCTCTTGGGTATGCAAACGACTTATAATGAATAAAATTAACTCCGAAATTTGTTACAAAAACTATTGTTATAAAAAAAAACACCAATTGACGTTTTTTAATGGTTTTGGTAAAATGATCTAGTGAAAACAAAGTAAAAATGCAAAAAAACGGGAAATACATATGTAACAATCTGCCATAGAAAATCATTTTGTGCATAAAATAACCAACACATGCATAAACTAAAAACACACCTATAACCGCAATGCCTATAACTACCAGGAGAGAATCTTGTTTGTGTGTTTTGTTAAGTGTTTGATAAATTATTATAAAACAAAAAAGCGCCAACCCCAATAACATAATTATACCGGTCACTCCTTCAACCTCAAAAAGGTATTTTATAATGAATGAAAACGATTGTTCAAAATCACCCTGGGTTATTGTTGATGAAAATTGTATAGCTTCTCTTATATATGAATGACCTCCAATTCTTGAAATTGATTCAAAAATAATTAAACAAAAAAGCCCTCCTAAAACATAGACACATGAATTATAAGCTTTTTTGAAAACAATCTCTTTAGTTAATTTATAAAAGAAAAAGAAAAACAAACTAATAATATATAATGGAAAATAGCCCGGATAAACTAAATATCCAAAAAATGAAAAGGCTCCAAAAAGAAAGGATTTTTTAAATGATAGCCTGTCATTGTCAGAGAATACAACCGATTCATATGTTATGAAATAAAAAATCAAAAGACTTAAATCATAAGGTTGAGCATGCCTAAGATAAAGATACGAATTTGTCATTGAGCTGAAAAAGATAACACTGATTAATGCTAGATAATTGTCTTTTAGTATTCGTTTTGAAAATTTAAAATGAACAATTAGGATAAGGCAAAAAACCACAAAGTTGTAAATAAATAAAGGATAAGAATTTTTACTTTCGTACCATTGAAGTTTAAAGATATCTGCAGAAATAAATTGTAATGCGTGGGGGATTGTTTTTATCATCGCGTCTGCCGGCCTATGCCCTGCCGAAAATACTGCATCAATTGCATCTACTATCATTAAATTTTTCACATCTTGAAGTGCTTTTCCTGAGCAATAATAAACAGATTCATCAATAAGAGCCATGAAGCCGTTTCCTATCAAACTTAGCTTAATTGATGTAATTAAAACCAAACTTGTGATAAGAAAATATTTAAGTGGCTGTTTGCCATAACCATGAATTGAAGCTATTAGTTTGGACTTTTCTTTTGCAAAAAGAGATTTATTAATGAATTTCATCGTTTATTTATTATAATACGAATTCTTATTTATATCATTGTTTAAAAGAAAGGCAAATTAAATTTTTATTTATCATTGGTATGAGTCACATGCGGTAAAATATTCCTGACATTTTTCAATACAAAAAACTGTTCTTTTGAAATGCTGTCTACAAAACATCTTTCAACCCTTTTTTGTAAAACATCCGGCAAAACGACACCCGGCCCGGCCACTAAATATTTTACAGCATAGGCGTCCATAAATCCGGTCAGCAGCTCTTCGTATTTTATATTTTTATCCTCTTTAAAAATTCGGAGTTTATCCAATACGCTTCCTTCCGCCACATAGGAGTTTTTAGGATAATTATCCGTATTAGGATCGTTGATATTATAAAAATTATAGTAGCCCAGGGACTTTAAAAATTTTGCAGGCAATGAAAAATACCAGGCATCGGGGGTGTTGTTTTTAAATAAGCCATCATCTGCAAGCCAGGCAATTTTCGTGTCGTAATGGCCGCCTAATTCATGCCTCAGCGAATTTACATATTCCTGTGAATAAAACTTATTTTTGTTAAATACCCGGATTTCTTTTGTATAAACACTGAATTCCGAAAAATTAATTACCAGGCTGAAAAGCAGCAAAAACAACACGGTTTTTTTATAATGTTGAAAGCCCTTTATTAATAATACGATCAGCGATAAATTGAACAGCGGCAACAGACAACTGAGAAATTGGGGGGAGTTGGTGCCCTGTAAGAAGGGCCTTGTTAACAAGCCGATCATTAATACGATCAGTGCAAATGCCATGATCTGCTTTTCTTCTTTATTCAAAGATCCGGAGATGTGCTTTTTTGTGAATATCAAAAAAACAACATAAGCCACATATAAAATCAGTAACCAGATAAGAGCGAAAAATATCCTGATAACAAACCTGGCAATTTCACCTTTAAAATTTAATGTATGAAAAAATTTATATACAGAGCCGCTCATGGCATCCGAAACGGAAAATCCCTGGTTGCCCGCACCAAAAACATAATAAAACACCAGAAACGATGCGGATAAAAGAGCATAGGCCAATAAAGGCATCGTTAACTTTTTTAATGTGCATTTTTTTGTAACTAATAAATATAAACAAAAAACAAAGATGCCGGCAAATACCCCGGGCAGCAAGCCGACATTCAAAATTAAAGAAAACGACATGATGATGATGGCCGTCTCGACCTTTTTTCTTAGTACTAACAGGATGAACAAACAGCATAAGGAATAAAAAGGCAAATATTTAAAAAGCAAAAAATGATTGAAGTGCGTACTGTTTTCAAAAACAATGGTGGTTTCATTAAAATAGGAATTCAAAAATTTCAGAATATCTTCATTGAAAAAAACATTCATCGGGCCGACAAACATCAGCATAAACGAAATCAGCGCCGCCCAGAATCCTACCCGGTGGTTGTTATAATGGCTCCAGATGGCAAGGATGCCGGTATTCGTCAGCACGAACAGCAGGGGGCTGACCACCAGTACCAGCAAATAGCTGTAACTGCTGATATGAAATGTTTTTGCAAGCAGCGCACAAAGCCATAATTCGGGATAATGATAGGGGGTTCTGATACTGACGTCGTTAAAACAAACCGTATTCAAAGCCTTGTATATGTTTTCGAAGCCCATGTTGAGGAAATAGGAGAGTTCGGCGTAAACGTCAATATCAGGATAAAAGTCCAGCCTGAGAGAACGAAACCCTTCCAGAACAAAAACAAGCTGGATGAGGAACACCGGTATCGCGATCAGGTTGATCCTGTAATTAAAAAAACTTTTGAATCGAAGTTCTTTGATATTAAATGACGGAGGATACCTGTACAAAATAAAACACAAGGGTATTAAAGAAAGGATATTTACTGTAATGCCCGTGCTTATTATTATGGAATAAATAAATACCGAAGCAGCTATTCCGGCAAGAAGGTATAAAAAGGTTTTTAGCCATTTGTTTTCTTCCTCATTCAGGTATTTGCGAAAGAATACATCTGAAATTAACTTCCCGGAAGTGTAAAAGAAATTTAATGCGACAATAAACACAAGAAAATAGATCATAAAAGACTTGTGTTAATGATTGCTATAATATCCCCGATCTCTGTGGGCTGTAGCTCATAATAAAACGGCAGCCGCACTAAGCACTCCTCATAATACTGGCTGTTCGGCAGGGATCTGCCGTCGTGTTTTGCTTTATAAAATTCAGATTTGTGCAAGCACAAATAGTGAAATACCGAATAGATGTCCTTCTGTTTTAAATCAGCGATTAGTTTTGTTCTTTGGCTGATGTCGCTGCATAGCAAATAAAAATTATGTGCATTATTTGTCGCGTAATCAGGAATGAACGGCAGCCTGACCAGGCCTTCTGGCAATAGTTTTAAGCGGTCACAATACTGTTGCCATATTTGTTTGCGTTTGCTCTGGATATCCCCGAGGTTCTCAATTTGCGCCCATAAAAAAGCCGCCGTTATTTCTGAGGGTAAAAATGAGGACCCGATATCTACCCAGCCATATTTGTTTACCTCTCCCCGGAAAAACTCTGCACGGTTGGTGCCTTTTTCCCATATTATTTCCGCCCGTTTTTCAAATTCTTTATGATTGATCGTCAGCATGCCGCCTTCACCGCATTGTATGTTTTTGGTTTCGTGAAACGAAAAACAGCCCAGATGCCCGATCCCGCCCAGCGGCCTGCCTTTGTAAAACGAATCAATGGCCTGTGCGGCATCTTCCACCACCCAAAGCTTGTGTTTTTCGGCAAGGCTCATGATTTTATCCATATCGCAGGCCACGCCGGCATAATGAACGGCAACAATCGCCTTTGTTTTAGCAGAGATAACTTCTTCGATCGCATCTTCATCCATACCCGGATGATCCGGCCTGCTGTCGATAAACCTTATCACTGCACCCTGCCGCACAAATGCCAGGGCGGTAGATACAAAGGTATAGGATGGAATTATGACTTCGTCGCATGGTTTGATATCGAGCAATAGGGCAGCCATTTCGAGTGCGTCGGTACAGGAGGTGGTGAGCAGGCATTTGCCAAAGCCGTATCTGTCCTGAAAAAAAGAATGGCATTTTTGTGTGAACATCCCGTTGCCGGAGATTTTGCCCAAGCGGACAGCATCTTCAATGTAGGATGTTTCTTTACCTGTGAGGTATGGTTTGTTAAAGGGGATCATGTTTGAGATTTCAAATTCTTTTATTTTCTTTTCAATACTTTCCAACTTCCTGTTTTACGGCCACCAATGCGTTCAATAAGTTCAAGTTTTTTAAGCTTCAACAAGCCTCGTTCAACTGCCCTTTTTGATATGCCGGTTTGATTTGCTGTGTCATTTATTGTTGTTTCAGGCTTTATTGTTAGCATTTCAATGATCTTTATTAACTTTTGGTTTAATTCTTTTCCGACAGTTTTTCCGTCTTTTCCGACACCATGGTCTTCTTTTCCGTCATTTATACCTTTATCCTGGCTAATAATTTTTACATTTTCTACCTTTGCATTAAGCTGTTTTGCGACCTTATCGGGGACGTTTCCTCGCTGGTTGTTAAATCGCCACATTGGCCATTTTTAAACAAGTGCAAGCGGTTCATGAGTTACAGTTTTTATCGGTTGTTTTCCAGATGCCAGTTTTTTCGGCACCCATTCTTATTATTTTTTTCATTTGCTATAAGTTTTGTCTCATTCTTTTTCAATTATTTGCCAATAACCGCCTTTATCCGGGCCGATACGCCTGATCAATTTTTTTTCTTTCATTTTCTTTAAATTCCATTCGATGCCACGAACACTCAATCTGGTTTTCTTGGCAAGCTCATTTCTTGTAATTTGGGGATTAATCTCAATTAGTTTCAAAATTTCCCCCACAGTTTCCCCCACAGTTTCCCCCACAGTTTCCCCCACAGTTTCCCCCACAGATAATCGTCTTTTAAAAATCACTGTAAAAAACTCATTAAAAACAAAATCAGGTTCTTTAACATTATTCTCTACGCAAAGTTCTTTAATTTTATTTATTCCCGTTCCCATATTCTCCACAAAATTACAACGCTGCAACAAATTTGTAATAATTGGATTGCGTCGTACTGCCTTTTTGCCAAACAATTCTAAAGTAAGGCCTTTTGGCAATCCACCCGGGTTTCCAATTTCAAGTCTGTCATCAAATACATCAATCGTAATATGGCTTCCGTCAGCAAAATAATCTCTATGGGCAACCGCATTTACAACAGCTTCTCTTATTGCCTGCAAAGGAATTTCATAAATCTCCTGTCGTCGTGCTTCGCCAGTCATTATGTATTCAACTTTTAAAGATTGTTTAATAAAAAGAAGAGCATTTTCAATATTTGTGATGATATCCTCTGCAAAGTCTTTTCTGTTTAACACCTTAATTCGTTCTTTACCTTCAAAAACAGCACAAGTAATTATAGACTGTTCAAGCAAGATGTCAATATTATTGCTAAAAAATAAAACCCCGGCATTGAGCATTCTTTTTGTAGTTCCAGTTTTTCTCAACACCCCGAGATTTTCAAGTATCGAAATGTCGTCCATGTTTTTTGTAATACCCGAAAGAATAAGGTATCCGTTTAGTTTTGAACTATTAAAGTGTTTTTCAAAATCAAAATACCGGTGAACCTGTTCTTCAAATCGTATTTTCCCTTCATGCTGCAAAAAGTCTATTATTTGCGACCTGCTCATTTTCTGAGAATTTGCTCCCATTCTCAAAAAAAAGCCATCGCTACATTGATATGGCTTGTCAATTCCTTCGGGAACGTTTATTATCAACACATTGTCATGCTCAGAAAGTGATATATCCAATGTTGGTTGAATATTTGCTGCAAAATCCTGTATCCGGGATCTTAATTTATTGGTTATTTCAATTCCTTTTGCCTTATTATTGTCATTTACACCCAGAAATATCTGCCCCCCTGAACTATTTGCAAAAGCAACCAGCTCCCGGGAAAGAGATTTGTCGAGGCTCTCTTTAAACTCAATAAAGTAACCCTCGCCTTTTTCTAATATAAATTCAAATTCTTCCTTTTTCATTTAACGATTACTGCCCATCTTTAGATTTACACTACTTGAGGTTTCTTTACCTGTGAGGTATGGCTTGTTGAATGGGACCACCTGTTACATAGAGTTTTTGTGAAAAGCAAAAATACGAATTTTTTTTTGGCCATAGCAAAACAAAATAGTTCCGGTGGCTTCGACTTCGCTCAGCCACCGTCGGGAGCAGTTCGATACGGTGGCTTCGAGAGCCTCAGCCGCCGAAGAGAGCCTCAGCCGCCGAAGAGAGCCTCAGCCGCCGAAGAGAGCCTCAGCCACCGGGGAAATGGAAATCTCAGCCACCGAGAAAAAACTCAACGCTGCCTGAGGCTCTCGAAGGCAGCAAGGAACCGGTGGCTTCGACTTCGCTCAGCCACCGTCGGGAGCAGTTCGATACGGTGGCTT
>CAZMPB010000010.1:1300-14614 GCA_964567775.1 uncultured Bacteroidales bacterium | reverse complement strand
CGAGAGCCTCAGCCACCGGCAGGAGCCTCAGCCACCGGTGGGGACCTCAGCCACTGTCATAAGCACTGCCGATACAGCCATGATTATATCCCCAGCGAAGCCAGCGAAATTACATTTATTCCGTCCGGACGACGATAACTCATTCCTGTTCCGGTAATAATGTTTAATGATTTAGGTAAATCCATCCTGGTAGTATCTATAGTGCCAGAAAATTTTTTAAGATTTTTGGCGGCATCTTCAATATATCCCACACCGAGTTTTATTTCAAAAGCGGCATAATCGCCATTACGTTTCTGCACAATAGTGTCCACTTCCAAACCATATGAATCGTTATAATGAAATACGCTTGCATCATTTGCTTTGGCATATATATTTAACTCGTGCGTTGCCAGTGACTCAAACAAAAACCCTGTAAATTTCATGTCTTTTACTAAGGAGTCTTCATTTAATCCCAATGCTGCTATAGCCAAAGACGTGTCGCACAAATGTCTTTTAGGTGATTTCCGCAACGATGCTGATGAACGAATATGCGGATTGAAAGCAGGTTGTTCAAACAAAATCATTAAGCGTGATAGCGCATCAAGATATTCTGATATTGTATTTCGTGATAATTCGTTTCTGTCGGAGGTTTTCACATCCTGCTCTAATGTTTTATTATCTGCCAGTGTTGCTGTATTCCTTGCAATTGAACGCAATAGACTGCGTACTTTTAAGGGGTCGCGTTTTACTCCGGAAACTCTGCTCATATCCGCTTCACAAAGTAAATCAACATAACCGTTGTTCATTTTGAGGGCGTTTTTTGTATTTTCATTCAATAAAGTTGGCCACCCGCCGATCAGCATTTTTTCTATAATAAAGTCTAGCGTAACCCCAGGATCATAAAAGTTCGGGACAGAACCTTGCAGTAAATCTGAAATTTTTACGATTCCGGTCGAAAAACCTAATTCCTGCCAGGTCATTGTGTCCATTTGCACAATAGTAAAACGCCCGGCGCCGCTATGCAGTTTGATGTCATCATTTGGATTAGCCGAACCCGTAAGAATAAATTGCCCTTTAGCTTTACGGTCGTCCACTTCGTGCCTGACATAGTTCCATATTTCTGGTTGCTCCTGCCATTCATCAATCAATCTCGGCGTATTCCCTGCTAATAAAAGTTGGGGATTGGTGGCCATTATGACAGGAACCTGTTTATCCCTGTCCATTTCTAAAACGCTTTTTGCAAATTGACTGGCTGTTGCTGTTTTTCCACAGGATTTGGGCCCTTTTATCAGCACAGCGCCCGAAGCGGACAACTTCTCTTTCAACTCTTCTTCAATTATTCTTTTTATGTAACTCATAATTAGCTATATAATTTTATTGCAAAGGTATAAAAAAATTCAATTGTGCAAAATTTAGGTTTTTTATTGTGCAAATTTAAGGATGTTTGTTGTGCAAAATTTGGAATTTTTGTTGTGCAAAATCAGATATTTGCTTGAACTGCCAGTACGACATATAGTGCACGGTGGCTTCGAGAGCCTCAGCCACCGGTGGGGGCGGAATTACGGTGGCTTCGACTTCAGTTCAGACAAGCTCACTGTGACCTCAGCCACCGTCGGGAGCCTCAGCCCCTACAGCTATTTATAACCAACAATGCATGGTGATACAACTGTTGCCAATTCTAAACCCCAGCTTGGAAAAAGCCGTATTGATCGGATAATTTGTAGTGTGTACTTTCATGTCTTTTAAAACCATTCCTTTCGCTGCCGCCCATTCAACACCCCGGGCAAGCAACGACTGGAAAATTCCTTTTCCGTTGTATGATGATGCTACGGCTCCCATCACGCCGCTGGCTATCGGAACTTTGTTTAGAAGCCTTTCCGTAAAAGCAAAATACCCGATCGGCCTTCCTTCATCGTAAGCCGCATAAACGATCTCTGCAAAATCCTTGTTGATACAGACATTTCGTGTCCAGTCTTTATATATTTCAAGGCATAATTTTCTGTCCAGCCTTTTATCCGCGAAATAATGGCCGAACCCGTCAAATGCTTGCCCTGCCAGAATAACGAGGGGTTCCACATCCGCAGGATCAATGGCATGAACCGGAAAATCGCTGTTGAATTTGATCGCGGAGCCTGTATCTTTTTTGCCGTAATAATCATAACCTACCTGAAAATCCATGGTTTCAAAACCAAGTTTTTCAAGCCGGTTGATCAGGGGAATATCTTCGCAAATCGTTTTGGTGATTATTAAACGAAATTCTTTTTCTTTTAAAAAAGAAACAATTTCCCCGGGATCATGCCCGTCATCACTGAAATCGACCTTTGCGATTTTAAACCCAAACCTACGGGTGTCCATTTCGCTTAAATATTTATTTTCATCCATATGATAAAATTTGAAAGCTTCTATAAGTACACTTTTTTTTATTAACCCAATTCCGTGTTTAGTTTTCGTGCAACCTTTTATCCTGCAATTAATCGGGAAAACAAGCGGAATTCATTTGGATCTTAATCGGAATTAACTTTTTGGCTGACAATGTATTTTGGTCTGTTTTTAACCTGCATGGAAATGTTTCCCATATAGGTACCCAATAATCCCAAAAATGTCATGATCATCCCGGTAGAAAACGCAATCGTAATGATTAGGCTGGCATAGCCCGGGACTAAAATACTGCCTGATAAATACAGGATAAGATAATAAACGCCGATGATAAAAGAGGTACAGGATACCAGGATTCCGAGTTTTAATCCGAGTTTCAGGGGCTTTTCCGAAAAGGAGACGATCATATCAAAAGCAAGTTTGAAAAGTTTTTTTAAATTGTACCCTGATTTTCCGGTAAGCCTTAGGCTATGCTCGATATTAATAAGTGTTCTTTTAAAACCCACCCATTGAATCAATATCGGGAAAACCCTGAAATAATCCCCCATATCAAGCACGGCTCTGACTACTTTTTTATGAAAGATCCCGAAATTTGAAACGGTATAATCCTGTTTTGTATTTGTCAGATAACTGAAGAAAAAGTAAAATAATTTTGAAAAAAGTTTTTTGAAAAAAGTATCCTTGCGGAGATACCTCCTGCCAAAAACAATATCATATCCTTCTTTTGCTTTTTCATATAATTTGATGATCTCTTCCGGCTGGTCCTGCAGGTCGCAATCCATCACGACCACCCACTCACCCTGCGCGTGATCAAGACCGGCAGTAATGGCATAATGCTGGCCAAAATTCCGGCTCAGATTGATCCCGATGACCTTTTTATCTTTATTTCCCAAATAGCAAATCTTTTCCCAGGCATCATCGGGACTTCCATCGTTGACGAAAATTATTTCGTAATTTTCATCAATCCGTGGTAATACCAGGCTTAAGCGTGAATATAGTTCTTCAATAGAACCGGCGCATTTATATACAGGTGTTACAACACTAATAAAAGGCATTTTAATTTTTCTGAATTTGCGATTTCAAAGATAATTGTTTTTTTAACCCAAATTTCGCAATAGAAAATTCCTTCTGCGTAGCATCAGGGAAGTTATTGCATAAGTTGCTGTAATTTATGAGGTTATACTGTGATTACCGCAACAACTGTTATTTGTTTTCGGTGCCACCAAAAGTACCGGGGTATAGCCTAAGACCCACTTATGGGATTTTTGCCTTCAATAAGTATCCAATCTTTCGAAACAAGTAACAGCCTATGTTTTCGCCAAGAGAAAACTGCCAAAATAAAAATTGATTTTGTCTATTGATAATTATTATTTTTTCTATCTTTGCACTGAAATTCTCGGGATGTAGCGCAGTTGGCTAGCGTACCACGTTCGGGACGTGGGGGTCGGAAGTTCGAGTCTTCTCATCCCGACAAAACAAAGCCTTTCTGGACAACAGAGAGGCTTTTGATTTTAAAAGGAGTCAACATATGTTGAACGACTAATAAAATCAAAAGCTTAGTGTTCGCAAGCGAACAAAAGGCTTTGGTTTGGCTTCCCCCTAACAAGTCCGTTCCGATGTCCATCGGAACAATCTTCTCATCCCGACAAAGCTGCTTCAGTGCAGCTTTTTTTATTATGTACTACCTTTATGTCATTAAAAGCAGGAAGGACGGCAAGTTTTACATCGGGTCAACAGCCGATGTGGAGAAAAGACTCCATTACCACAACAGTGGCAAACAACGTTCCACCAAAAACAGGATCCCTTTCGACCTGGTTTATAGTGAATCTTTTGAACACAACACCCTCGCTCTCGCCCGTGAAAAACAGATAAAAAGTTATAAGGGCGGCAGGGCTTTTTAACTTTTGATGGAAAAATTTAGCAATTCTTCTATCAACAATCTTTGAGGGATGTAGCCCCGCCGGTGGCGGGGTACCACGTTCGGGACGTGGGGGTCGGAAGTGAGTTTATCCCGCCAAGTGCGGGAAGTCTTCTCATCCCGACTTAAACTTAAGTAAAAGGTGCTGAAAACAGGCACCTTTTTTTATATGTATGTTTATATCATCAAAAGCATGGGAAAGGTTGATATTATATCGGATTTACGACCCATGTAAAAACTGGCAACTGTATCTCCGCATAAAATAACCAAAAACGATTCATCATTTCTATTTACGACCAGCCATTCTTAATATCATTTTTGAAAGATAGTCCAGATCGTCAAATGTTATTTTCTGATCATTCATATAATCAAGTATTGGGTCCGGATCATTGGAAATGCGGTTGAGGATTTCATGCGTTTTTCCATGCTTTTCAAAATTCAATGAAATTCCTTCGTAAAAAAGACAAACAGCTTCAACAACAATATATTTCCTCTCATTATAGTTGATAAAAGCCGTTTCATAGGTGTATTTTATTTGTTTTAAGGTATCGCAAAGAATTTCAGTATCTTTTTCCAGTTCTTCGAGTAAATTGCCAAGTTTGATATTATCAGGAATATATGTTGATCCGGTTTCGGTTTCAATTTTAAACATGATTTTATCGAACAATTCTTCGGCAAGATAATATGTCTTCATTTTTTACAAATAGTAAAAATTATGTAATAAGTTCTGCGCGACATGTTTTGAATGACACCATTATTATTATTATTATTATATCCGGACAAAATTATGAAAATATCCGGATTAATAATGTGAAGCCATATTTGTTCAGATATAATATTAACCAGTCCCCAGCAAATCAATTATTGAGCACACTCCGAAAAGCATGATATTAAAAAAACAGGTGTGTCCGCAAATTCCAACCCCCTTTTTCCCACAAAAAGACAAAGTTGAAAAAACCATGTTAAGGCAAACACCCTTATATTTGTAAAAATTTTCCTGAAAAACAGATTTTCAAAAAATCATCCTGAGTATATAAAAGACAGATTTTTGCCACAAAGTAAGAATACACTAATGCGAAAAAAGAAAATTGACATAAAAACCAAATTAGACGCTCTGGCTCAAAAAGGCAAATTCCAGGGAGTCTTTGTCAAGGTAATTACAAGCGACCTGTTTTGGCTTTTAATTGCTTGTGGCATTTTCAGATTAGTATTTTATTATTGCCTGAACGACAAGCTGTGCCCTGATTCTAATTATTACATGAATTACAGTGAAAACATATTTCTTGGACAAATCAATTATTTGGTAACACCTGTATATCCTTATTTTATTAAACTGATAAAGCTTTTCAGTGAGGAAAATCTAATTCGAAATATCACCCTGGCGCAGTCTGTGATCTCTTTCCTGACAATCATTGTGTTTTATAAGACATTATGTGCCGTTTATAAAAAAAGAGTCGTGATAATAATGGCTACTTTTTTTTATGGTATTATGCCGTCAATAATCAGCTTCGACAAAATAATTTTAACGGAATCTATTTCAATAAGCGGAGCAGTGATTTTCCTGTATTTCATCGTCAGCTATTTAAAAAACCCCACCAGGTTAAAAGCGGCATCATACCCTTTGTACATTTTCTTTCTGGTCATGTTAAGGCCGTCATTTATAATTCTGTTACCAATTATTATTATTTTTTGGGGTTTAAGAATGATCTTCTTAAAAACAGAAAGGAAAATATGTCTCTACGGCCTGTCAGCATCAGCTATGTGTATTTTACTGATCATGGGATACACCCGTTTAAATTATGCTAATAATGAGATTAAAGGCATATCGGCGGTTTCGACAGTAAACCTTCTGGATATTATTGTCAACGAAAATATGTATATGAATGGAAACGACCCTGAAATTAGCACTACAATAAAAAACACGCTGCCAGGGCCCCATCTGCCATACAATACTAATATAAGATTAACTCTTTTTAAAAATTATCCTCACGAAAGAATTGATAAATTTTTAAAATCGTGTATTATAAATCAACCAAAATCATACATAAGCATGATCGCGAAGAGGATATATTATGTGATCCAGCAGCCGGCATCGCCGGATGATAGTTTTATAAATCCTAAGGCAGGTTCTTTTGGAAAAATCGGTATGTTCTTATTGCATATGATAACTATTCCGTTTGTGTTAATTTACTTAATGTTATTTTTTGATTTCATCTATATTATTGCACTATTGATCAGATATCGTCAATTACCCTGGTTTAAAATAGGACTGTGGTCTGTGATAACCGGCCAATTATTATTGGTGATCACCGGCACCATAGGACAGGCAGATTATGCCCGTATTTTTGTTGAGGCCCTGCCCTATGTGATTGTTTTGTTGTTCGGCTATATGGATATGATCGTATACGCTGTCGATAAAGGTAAACTGGCTGAATACCCAAAATTGTCTTTTTTAAAACCATCCACAAAAAAAACCTTTTTAGGCAAGTGATAGAATGACTGCGCGCAGGCCTGCCGAGGAAGGCAGTCGAATCTTACGGTGGCTTCGAGAACAGTTCGACAAGCTCACTGTAAACACTCTCCACCGGGGGATCATCATCCATCGCTCATGCCGGCAAGTGATAAAATGACTGCGCGCCAGCCTGCCGCGGAAGGCAGTCATCCTATCACTAAAAATCTTACGGTGGCTTCGACTCCGCTCAGCCACCGTTGGGGGCCTCAGCACGGTGGCTGAGGCTCTTGTTACGGTGGCTGAGGCTCTTGTTACGGTGGCTTCGACTACGCTCAGCCACCGGGGGATCATCAGCCATTGCTCATGCCTAGCAAGTGATAGAATGACTGCGCGCCAGCCTGCCGCGGAAGGCAGTCATCCTATCACTAAAAATCTTACGGTGGCTTCGAGAACAGTTCGACAAGCTCACTGTAAACACTCAGCCGCCGCTTATGACAATGCCTTAACCGCTAATCGGTATGGAGAATATTCCGGAACATTTATTATGGAACTCAAAAAAATATCCACTAATATAATTGCCCGCAGGGCATACTGTATTGTAAAAAATCGCACCTGTTTTATGTCCTTACTTTGTAAGCTCCCGATACGGTGGCTGAGGCTCTCGAAGCCACTGTTCATGTTTATCCCCTACGGGGAATCATTGCCAGTGAGGATGGTGTTTTTTACAATACCTTAACCGCTACGCGGTAAAAAAACAAACAACCTTTTACTTCGCCATAATATTTAATTGCCCGTAGGGCATAAAGTATTGTAAAAAAAACGCCCTGGTTTTATATCTTTACCCCGTAGGGGTTAAACTCAGAAAAATTCAAACATAAACCTCTCTTTTTTTCCATGAAGTTTATCCCCTACGGGGAATCATTACCAGTGAGGATGGTGTTTTTTACAATACCTTAACCGCTCCGCGGTAAGGATAATATTCAGAAAAACATATAATGCAACTCATAAGGATAATCAGAAATGTAATTGCCCGTAATGTAAGTCGGAGAACTCTTTCAGAAGCTCAAAACTATTATCACAAATTCCATTGCCCGTAGGGCATAAAGTATTGTAAAAAAAAACGCCCTGGTTTTATATCTTTACCCCGTAGGGGTTAAACTCAGAAAAATTCAAACATAAACCTCTCTTTTTTTCCATGAAGTTTATCCCCTACGGGGAATCATTGCCAGTGAGGATGGTGTTTTTTACAATACCTTAACCGCTACGCGGTAAAAAAACAAACAACCTTTTACTTCGCCATAATATTTAATTGCCCGTAGGGCATAAAGTATTGTAAAAAAAACACCCTGGTTTTATATCTTTACCCCGTAGGGGTTATACTCAGAAAAATTCAAACAAAAACCGTTCATCATATGGCACATCATACTTTTCAAGAAAATCGATATATTCTTCTCTGAAAGTTATCTTCTTATGGTGTTCTTCCTGGTTCTGTATATATTTATACACATTATCAATATGAGATTTGCTATAGGTAAATGCGCCATAACCTTCCTGCCATGAAAATTTACTCGAGCATAACTTCTCGTTTTTAATAAACAAAGAACTGCTCCTCTTCAGTTCATGGACGGTATCTGATATTGATCTCGCAGGATTTAAACCCACAAAAATATGCACATGGTCTGAAACGCCATTTATTATTATTGATTTATGGCTCATCTCCCTAAGGATACCGCTTAAATATTCAAACACACGAAACCTGATATTTTTATTCAAAACGGCATCACGGTTTTGCACCGCGAAAACAAGCTGTACGTATAACTGTGTGAATGTTCCCGGTTTCATATTTTCTTGATGTTTATCCCCAATTGGGAATTATTAATTTCAGATCAGATGGTCTTTACATTACATTAACCGCTACGCGGTAATTGGCAATAGTCCACAAAAATCTACATCTTCACAAACTTCTTCCTCAGCGCCGTATCGTGGAACGTAATTTTAAAAGCATACACGCCCCCGTTCAGGGCCGACAGGTCGAAGGTCTGGGCATTATATCCCTCCTGCCGTTCACCGTTAAATAATTCCTTTACCCTTTCACCCATATCATTGAATATTTCAATCGTAACATTACCGCCAAAAGGCAGGATATAAGCGATCACCAGATTAGTTACCACGGGATTGGGATAGGGTTCGGATAAAGTAAAACTACCTTCAAGTACCGGGCAGTCACGGTTATTCGAAAGGTCGTCTTCAACCAGCTCCGGCAATAGTGAAGCAGTAACACAGACAAACCTCACATTTTGTCCGGCAGGAATTTCGGGCTGCGCGTTAAATATATAATGAACAACTTCGCCCTGCATCATAGAACCGTGCCAGTGTTCATGAATGATGTTGCCGTTTTCAAGCTGCATGGCGACATCAATATGTTCAATTTTCCGGCTTCCGACATTCATCAGATTGGTGGCGACATTTAAAATATTTCCGTTCAGCGAGGTGCTTGTGTTCAACACGGATATGTCCACGGTGGTAGGCAATACGTAGGCTTTATGAGAGACCGTGTCGGAACAGCCAAGACCACTGTAGGCCGTCAGCAGGATGTCAAATATTCCCTGTGTCTCGAAGGTGTGGACAGGGTCTGAACCGGTAGCCGTATCCCCGTCGCCAAAGGCCCAGAGGAAAGAACTTGCGCCGGTGCTCAGATTCGTAAAGCTGACCGGCAGCGGCGGTATGCCGTATTCCGGGTCGAGGTCAAATGCTGCTGTCGGCAAAGGATAGATGCGGATAGAGGCAGAAACGCTGTCGGCACAGTCATGGTCGGTTTTAACCATCAGGCTTACCACATATATCCCTGTATCGGGAAAGACAAATCCCGGATTTTGCAGTGATGATGTCCCTAAATTGCTGAAGTTCCAGTCCCAGTAGTTGATGCTTCCCTGCGCGCTGGTGCTGCTGTCGGTGAAGTGTGAGGTGCTGTAAATACAGTTGTTCATATACCCGAAAGAAGCCTCGGGGATGGCCCCTATGACAACATCTTTTGTCCGGGAGACCTCGCAGCCGCTGAGGGTTTTAATGGTCAGCGTTACATGATAGATCCCCGCGGTATCGAATAAGTGAGAGGGATTTGAAACAGAGGAAACGGTTCCGTCGCCAAACTGCCATTCAAAATCCGTAATGGTCTCCCAGGGCTGGATGATGCTCTGATCGGTGAAATACACCACCTGGCTGGCGCAGGCTGTGGTGTTGGAAAAATCAACACCGGGCGATTGTTTGATAATTATGGTATGTTCGGTGGAATCCATACATCCCGCTGCTGAGGCCGCGATAAGCTTGACAAGATAAGTACCCGAAGAATCATAGGTATACACGGGGTTTTGCAAAACGGAAGTATCATTTCCCGTGCCGTAAGTATCTCCGAAATCCCAGTGCCATCCTGTTAAATTGCCGTAAGGGCATGAAGTGTTATCCGCAAAAGATATGGCCACCCCGCTGCAGCCCCCGTAAGGCAGGAAGTTCACATCGGGCTGTGAAAAAACCTTGACATTTTTTTGAAAAGTTCGCGTACAACCCGAATCTGTGACAAGGGTCAGGCTTACATGGTATATGCCGCCATCCGGATAAACATGGACAGGGTTCTGTACCGTTGACGTGGTGCTGTCGCCGAAGTCCCACAAGCGCGAGGCTATGCTATATGGCGGCGTTACTGACGACAGGTCGGTGAAATGCGTGGCACTGCCCTCGCACACCGAGTCGTGGCTGAACGCCACGGCGGGCATCACCCCGTTGATGTTGAGGAGAATGGTATCCATGGCCAGGCACCCGTTGGCATTGGTAACCGTAACGGAATAGGCGGGTGTGGTACCCGGCGCTCCGTTGATGGGAAGGTAGCTGTTGCCCGAGTTGTCGGACCAGTGGTAGCTGACGGCCTGCTGTGCCCCGTTTTGCAGGCTGATATTATCGCCCTGGCAGATATTACGGTCGGGGCCTAAAGAAGCCTGAACCGGAAAAGAATCCGCCGCTACGGTAAAAGACTGTGTACGCTGGCATCCCAGAGTATCAAAGACGGTGAGGGAATAGGTGCCGGGCTGGGTGATGGTAAAAGTGCCGGTGGTGATGCTGTCGGGGAGCCATAGATAGGTATAGTCATTGCCAAGATTAAAGGAAAAACCAAGGGTGTCGCCCAGACACAATCCGGTATCCTGGATTTCATAAAATGTCGGCATGTTGACCTGTATGGTATCCGACGACAGAAATCCAAAGATGTCTGTCACGGTGACAGCGTATGTTCCGCTTTGGTTCAGTGCCAATGTCTGCGTGGTATCGCCGGTTGACCATAAAAAATGTGTGAAGCGGCCGCCTGCATCCAGGGTAGTAAGACATAACCCGTGTGTGATGCTGATGTCCGGACCTATGTTAACAGGGGGGGCATATTTACTTCTTAAATAATTTTCAATTTTTATTCGATTGCTGTCAGGCAAAGCAATATTATATAATATTATTTCAGCAATATCGCCCTTAAAATAAGACAAGCCCTGAGAATAACCTATTTTATAAAAGGTATTAGTAAATGGGCCATTAAGGGTCATATCAACAGATGTTCCCTGCGAAATACTATTAATAAATAATTTTGAACTAACATTAAAGTCTTTTATACCTTCTAAAATTTTAAATGGAAATCCTGTTGTGGGTATGGATCCGCTGGGTGCGAAAATATAAGCGCCATTATTATATAAACTTAGATTTGTTTCCCCATAAAATGCGCGCCTTCCAAAACTGAAACCATTTGTGTAACTGCTAATTTCAAAGAAGCCGGCAAGAATATAGCTTTGGTCATCGCCTTGGGCAACAACAAAAATACTGATAGATGATGTGTCAAGACCAGGAATAGTAACACCTTGCAGCATATCATCGGTGCCGTCAAAATGCAACGCCGGCTGGTCATTTAATGCTGATAGTGAAGAATTATAATATGGCTGGCTTACTATAGTTGGTTGAGAAGCATCGTTCATGTTTCCACTACAGTCAGGCCATGTGCTTATATTAAAGCCATTTTTAATAACGGTATCTGCTTTTAACCAAAGTTTTAATCCCAGTATTGAAGGCGGGGCAAAATAGGAAATTTTTCTCTCCCCGGAATATGTGAGGGCGTTACAAATATTGTATGCCAATACCCGCCAATATTTTGGTGTTGATCCAATACTTGCAGAATAACTTGTGATATAAATACTATCATACGTGGTTACATTAACACTGAACCCCGAGTCTTCAGCTAATTGCAAAACATATCTTTGAACACCATAAGACGGCTCCCATGAAAAATAAACCATGGTGTCAGCAACAATCGCATTGTGCTCCGGAGTTAGCAACGAAAAATTACCCGGCGCCGGCGACAAAGGTGATTTTACATGGATACTTGCCATTGAGGTATCGCTGCATCCCTTGTCCGTTTGTACCGTCATCGTTATACTATAACTCCCGGAATCAGCATAAAAGTGCACAGGGTGTTGAATATTGCTGTACTGCGTATCGCCAAAATCCCAAGCCCAGCCGATCAAAGAATCACCCTGGGGATACAAACTCATATCTGAAAACTGGTTCAGCGTGTTGGCACAGGTTATAGGTACGGAAGCAAATAAAGCCTGTGGCAAAGAATAAACGATTACTGGAAAACCATGAACACCAGTACATCCGGAAGCTACTGTTGCTGTCAGGCTTACGTTATATGTACCCGCTGCCTGGTATAAATGTGATGGGTTTTGCAATACTGACGACATACTGTCCCCAAAAGACCATTGCCAGGATACAATATTGTCGGGAAATGTGGCTGTACTTAAATCGGTAAAATGAGTGGTGTCGGATAAACAGACGCTATCGGATGAAAACATTGCTAAGGGAGCTGTACCCGTGACATCAACATGGATGGTGTCTCGAACCATACACCCTTGTATATCGGTTGCTAAAACCCAATAATTTCCTGTTGTGGTGACTGCAAGGTTGCTGCCGGCAAACCCGCCTGTCCATAAATAAGAACTGACGGTATAGCCCGGGTGAACTAAGACTATGGTATTCCCTGCACAAAAAGCGGTGTCGTTGCCCAGAGTTGCATCTGCTGGAAAATTATTTACTGACACCGCGATAGTATCTGAATAAACATAACAACCCAAAGAATCTGTGATCCTCACATAATAACTGCCGGGCTGCGTTATATGTAATACGGTGTCTGTTGATGAATCAGACCAAAGTATTGCGTAATGTGACAGGTCCGAAGTAAGAGGCTTAACATGCAATGTGTCGCCCGAACAGATGGTCGTGTCCTGAAAATTCAGATTCTTCACAGGAAATGTCACGCTGACAGTGTCTCCGGTTTCGTAGCCGAATACATCATAAGCCCGGACCCAATAAGTCCCTGTTTTATTTACCGTTATGGACGAAGTTGTGTCTCCTGTCGACCAAAGATAGTCGGTAAAACCGCTTCCCGCATTCAGCGTTGTGTCGCAAAATCCATAAGGTACAATATCTGTCCCGAACTCTATCTTTCTCGCATATTTACTTCTTAAATAATTTTCAATTTTTATTCGATTGCTGTCAGGCAAAG
>CAZMPB010000010.1:0-1200 GCA_964567775.1 uncultured Bacteroidales bacterium | reverse complement strand
ACACCTTGCAGCATATCATCGGTGCCGTCAAAATGCAACGCCGGCTGGTCATTTAGTAATGCTACAGATGGAAAATAAGTAGGCTGGTTAGCGGGAGCTGCCTGAACTGCATTGTATACATTTCCGCTACAGTCAAACCACGCACTGACAGTTGTTGTGTATGTGACATTTGAATCAGCCCGTAGCCAAAGGGCTAACCCGGAAAGCTGATTCGGCTTGAATATCTGGGCATTTGCCGTTCCAATCACTAATAAAACAAACAGGAGAAACACACCCTGTATTTTTAGTATGTGCATATATGTGAGAATTTTTATACAAATATAATGAGTTGGCACGGAAAATAAAAATAAAATTTTATAATGGATTTTTGTTATGACTGAAACCAATAAAGCACGCCAAATTCAAATTTTCAAACTCATCTGGCAGATCAAAACCAAAACCTCTTAATGTTTAATTTGTAACTGAACATTTTTTCTAATACCGATACTCAATATGTAATAGTCCAAATTCTTGGACTAAACATATTTACGATCGGCATTTACCATTCTATAATATAAATTAGCCTCTGGACTAATTTATATTAAGAATTGGTATAACATTCCGCCCTGGTAGGCCATGATGATCATTTAATAAAATAATCAAATAGTTTGGGGTTTAATCCTAATAGGCATGGATATCTGGTAGCTGAGTCATTTAAATTATTATTTCATTATTGTTTCATTATTTGATAATTTTGTATTTCAATTTGATAAATAAATAAAATGATCAGAAGTAAGGATGGCATTCCACACGTTATACTGATTTTTATTGTGTTTTTTAAAAATCATATAGACATATTAAATGTTTTGCTCAAAATAAAAATTTAAACAAGCTTATTTTATACATCACCATTATGCTTTTTAATTCAATAGACTTTGCAATATTTTTCCCCTTAGTTTTTTTCCTCTTTTGGTTTGTGGTGAACCATGTTTTTATCACGATACGCAGATTTGTTTTCGTTTGCTATCTTATTTAGTGTTTGTAAGAAAACGTCAATTTTTTCGTTACGCTTGCAACAAAAATGCTCATTTACATCAGTAAACTCCGCTTTTTGTTGCTTTGCAAGCCTCAAACTTGACGTTTTCTTTTTACAAACACGAGTTTTCTTCAGGGTTGTTCAATTCTAAAAATAAAAAAGACGTTTCAATTAATGAATGTTAA
>CAZMPB010000009.1:0-43382 GCA_964567775.1 uncultured Bacteroidales bacterium | reverse complement strand
ATACTGGATCACCGCATTGCCATAGGCACGCTGGATCACCGCATTGTCACAGGCATACTGGATCACCGCATTGTCACAGGCATACTGGATCACCGCATTGTCACAGGCATACTGGATCACCGCATTGCCATAGGCACGCTGGATCACCGCATTGTCACAGGCACGCTGGATCACCGCATTGCCACAGGCATACTGGATCACCGCATTGTCACAGGCACGGATCACAGATTTCTTTCGTACTTCATATATCTTGCGGTTGACTTCAATTACTTCGTTTGCGTCAGAATCAATAATGATAATCAATGAATCATCTTTTACTTCATCCAATTCCGTTTGTGTCTTTACAATTATTGTTTTCATACGACCTCCATTTATTTTTGATGATTTCCCTTTTCGAGCTTTCAGAGAGATTACTTGATGTTATGGGTATTCCGGCAATGGTACGGATAGCAAACATACTTCCAATCAGTGAATGACCGTTTTGAAACACATGATAGACTTCATGTTTGAAACTGTCATAATCTGTCGTATAGAGAGCGATATACTGATACTTTGTTGTGTCGGTTTCTCCAACCTTGCCGCCGATCAATGCCCTCTGGATGTAATCGACCGCCGTTGCCTCTCTCATATAAATAGCGATCCCTTTTGCCGTCCACTTATGGAAATCGGCAATGTCAAACAGGTTGTCAATATCTGTTTCGTTCCATCCGGTTTCGCCCTTCAGCTTCTTGCTCAGTGCCGATGGGGATAGATCAAGTTTTGTAGCAAGATTCTCCTGATTTCCCGCTATCTGTAAGGCTTTGTTAAGGATATCTCGAAACTGCATATTTACCCCTCGCAATTTTTATTGATGGTGAGAAACCGAGATCGATGATAACCTGATAAAATGACGTTATTTTTGTTTGACAAAAGCCCCGCTATTTGCAAGAATAGGATTGTCGAGATCGCATTCCTGAAACAGCAGGGGCTTATTGCGTTCTTGGTAGGAGGGAAGCAGGGCCGGTATTTGCGAGATACGAAACACAAGGTTTGGTTGTGTGCCCTGCCCCCTGTAATTTTTAGTTCCAGAGAGGGAGGCGTAGCCTTCCGCATCAACTTGTTGCCGGAGACGGCAAAATGGAGATACCACCATGCGTAAGCTTGTTGCTTATCTAATGATGCGGAGGCGTTCATTCGGCTCCCTCACTCTCTGGTTTGTTTTTTCGGTTGGTGGTTGATTTATGTTTCATATCTCGCATAAAGAGATAATATCCGAGATTTCGGATATTGTCAAGTAAAATATTTGGAAATTCGTATATGACAACAACTTTCAGGGATAGATTGGATATATTATCAAAGAAATACGGTAGCTTACGAAAATTGGCTATTCACTGTAAAATTCCATACAATACCCTTTATGATTACCATGAAAAGGGAGAAGCATTTAAAGTT
This sequence comes from uncultured Bacteroidales bacterium, assembly GCA_964567775.1. Lineage (GTDB taxonomy): Bacteria > Bacteroidota > Bacteroidia > Bacteroidales > CAIWKO01 > CAIWKO01. Next base: position 41,951 of record CAZMPB010000009.1, on the reverse strand, counting down.
GACGTAGTTCTCCGACTTTCCGAACACACAGGACAATCCGTAGATTGGCTTTTGATGGGTACTGACAATTTGGCCTGTACCGCCTCCGATCTCTGTAAACAAGCCTGTAAAATATGTCAAAATCTTGATGAAGCACGACAAAGAGATATGCTTACGATAGCTACTGCGTGGGAGAAAGAAAGAGATGGCACCTTTACGGAATCGCCCCGGGGGAAGAGAGCAAAAAGGGTGGGAGCGGGCAATTAAGGCTGATAATTAATAATCACTGAATATGTGTAGAAAATGAATCATGCACAAGCTAAGAAAATAGCCACAATATTGAAGGTAATTATTATTTTTATTATCTTCTGTGCCTCTACCTTTTACAGTTATTATCTGCTTGCGGCATGGACGGCATACATAGTGATCTGGGTGTGGGAAAATGCGGGAAAAGATAAACCGGAGGATTTATGAAAGCCTTTTTTAAGAGAATATGGACAGAGATTAAAGGCAATGTATTTACCTTAATATCTTTTTGTGCCAGTTATTTTGCCATTACTGACGACAGCGACATAGCGTTCGTTGCTATTATTTTAGCCGTTATAGCCGTGCTCAGAAAAGAACACAAAACACTTTCTCATGTTGCCCTATTATCTCCTATTGCTCTTTTACTCATCTATGAGATACCTGTTGCGGACTGTGATTTTGACACTTATGGAATAAGCAGTGGTCTCGATAATATTGCAGACTCGATATGGAGAAAATAAAGTACTTAACTAACCCAACGCTATGGGTTAATCAATTATAAAGGGGGTTTTATGAAAACATTTATCACAACCGCAGTATTCTTAAGCATGGTAACAATCGGCTTTGCTCAGGTACAGGTTGACGGCTATACCCGTCGTGATGGTACTTACGTTCAGCCACATTATAGATCGGCGCCGAATGATACCCTGTCTGATAACTACAGTACCAGAGGAAACCGGAACCCGTTTACAGGGGAAAGGGGAACCGTGAGGGATAGTGGAAACCTCTTAGGACATGATTCAACAGGGAAAAACCTATTAAAATAAATGTCCGTCCGTCCCTATAAAAACAAAAAAGGCGAGCTCATCCCGGGCAAATGGGAAATCGACGTTCGCAATGGACGCAAAGGCCCGCGCATAAAGACACCCTTTCAAGGGACTAAAGAGGATGCCTTTCTTCAGGAAATGAGAATCAGGAAAAGGCTTAAAAAGCCTGTCCCGAATACTCGCACAGTCAACGGCATAGCAATAGATTTTTTAAAGTATGTTACGGACAGGCAATCGCCGGCAACGGTCAGGGATAAGAAACGTATCCTTTTTGGCGCGATCCTGCCCTATTTCGGGGATTATTACCCGGACACGATCACCAGACAGGATATACAGGAATATCAGCATATCAGACTTCAGGAATCGAAAGGCAAGACCTCAAAGGGTAATCTGGCGTGGATAAACAAAGAAGTCTTATGCTTGAGCGCTCTGGTACGATATGCCTATGATAATGGATATTGCACAGATCTCTTGTGCCGCTACAAACCCCTGCCCTATCACCGTCCTGATCCTTCAGTGCTCAGTTTGGAAGAGTGCCGGGCATTTATCGACGCGATACCAAAAACATTCCAGCCGAAAAAGACAAAGAAAAAGCCGGTGATCTATCCCAATGAGACACCGGCCTTCTGGACCTGCCTTTTTTTATTGCTCTATCAGGCGGGGTTACGACGGCAAGAGGTATTAAGCATCACAAAACACGATATTGATATGAAACGAAAGGTAATACGAATCATCGGGAAGGGGAATCGATTTCGGACGGTCCCCATGGGAGACAACCTCTATACTTCCCTGAGAGATTACCTTCCGATCTCAGGGGAATATCTCTTTGTCAATAACCGGACAGGATTACCCTATACGGATATTCGAAAGGCGATCTGGAAGATACAGAAAGTGGCGGGGATAGACGGACTCACAAGCCACCGGTTGCGCCACAGTTTCGCTACTCATTTACTCGAAAGCGGATCTGATCTCGAAAGCGTGAAGAAGCTCCTGGGCCACCAGGACATTAAGACAACAACGATCTATACCCATGTTTCAACAAAATATCTCAAAGAGAAGGTGAAAAAATTGGAATGGTAGAACCACGTGGTATTTTTTATATGTCTTATATAGTTAATATTATTGGTTTATCTTATTGCTCTTGTAACTCGTAATGCGCAGGTCGTGGGATCAATCCCCACCGTCGGCTTACTGACAACGATCTACGAAAGGTAGTTTTTTATAGATAGTCAAAATCGTACCACATCGTACCACCTATTGCCCCGCACGTTTCAGGGTATAGCCATTATTTTTCATTTTAAGATGGGTATGCGTGTCTTTATATTGATTCAAGCGGGAAAATGCAATAGAACGAATTTTTAAGGGTGTTTTACTCTTTACCTTTCGCCATCCAGCCCAAAATACCACTGACACCGGCTATTATAACATTATTAGGATCGGCAACACCCGTTAAAACTGCTGTAATAATAATTGCTGTCACACAGGCCAATGCTACCGTATTGTTATCTGGTTTCATGGGAAATCCTCCACTTTTCGTTTGTGATAAAAAGCCTTACTCGCAACATTAAGTACACCGGTCATAATCTCAACCATTTCTTTTGATGCCTCGCCTTCAAAACCCTGAAGTCCGGCTTCGAGAAATAAATTGTTCGCTTCCTCAAAGGTGAACTGAGGGATAGAGTCAATACAAAAGGCATAATCATGAAGCACCCCTACCCTGTGAAGGCGATCCCCGAAAAGACCATACACAAATGATGGATGCCTGGGAACACTGCAAAAATCAGTATGAAATCCGGCAGGAACGGCAATAAGTCCATGCGATGTGTTAAGGTATAAGAGTGGTTGTGTCAATCTCCATATAGGCCTGTCTGATTGCTTATTCCAACCTACAAGTACGACATGAAGGTCTGATTTAAACATTCTTGAATTCCCTCAATTCAGCTTTTTCGCTGTCCAACTCAATATACGTGAGATAGTTCCCTGTCCAGGTGCCGGTATTCAGAAAAGCGCTTGACTCTTCCGCAACATGAGAATGTCCGCAGATTACCTTTGTGCCTTCCGGGAATTTCTTTGCGATCTGCTTTTTCAGTCTGTCGTTTGATCTATGACTTGATGTAAGATATGCGACAATTTTGTCGAGTATTGGATTATCGATAGTCTGAATAAGCCGAGCTCCCCACTTCGTAAAGAACCTCTCTTTCGGATCGTCGAGCATGGGATCAACCTGATGGCCGTGAAAAATAGTATATCCAAATGCTTCAACCTTCATCTGGATATCGGTCTTTCCGGGAAAGATATCTCTCATCACCTCAATATCAAGATCGTGATTGCCCAGGACCAGGACAACATTCTTTTTCTGTTTGATCCTGCGGATGATCTTTTTATTGGCGCTGATTATATCTTTCGCTTTCCATCGCCATAGATCGAGGAAGTCCCCGGCAATAACGAGATCCTCACCGCCGACCAGATCAAGGAAATGATGAAATGCCTTTCTATTTTGTGAGAATAGCCCTGTCCCATCATCAAGATGAATATCAGAAACAACTATCATGGCACGATCACACCATATTCAACGAGCTTTTTAATCCATGTCCTTATAGCGCCCTCCATTTTAGCGCCGGACCAGTAGAGCCATGCCACCTTGGAATAACATAATTTATAATCAGGAGAATCCACATTTGCGTTTTTTGTTACCGCGGATGCTTTGCGTATGAGCACCGGATCGTCACTAATGTCAACATCGGCCTGGACAACTCCGGCTTTACAGTCTATGTTAAAATCAGATACACCGAGATATTCAGCAATGGCCGCGTCAGATTTCTTGACTTCCTGTATGACCGAGCTACAGCCGAACATACAGAAAACCATTAACAAGATAATAATGTATTTCATTTTATGGCACCTCCATGAAAAGGATCTTTTATCTCAAACGTGTTAATACAACCGAGTGTGGTACACCAGCCTAAACCGTCTGTATACCAACGATCGTTTTCACAATACGTATTGCCGGAGCATGAATTACATCCGTCACCGGCGGGATACGAATAGGTACAAGGATTGTCCCTTGGACACTCCCAACATTCCTTTGCTGATACTTGAATAGCAGACAATATACACAGACATAATATTATGAGAAATATCTTTTTCATATCATTTTCCTTTTAATCTTTTAACAGGGATGCAGGCCTCTCCCTGCTCTTTTAACAATCGTGCCATGTCATAACGGGATATGAAGCAATCACCGAATACACCCCACTTTTTACCCCACGAATTATGAAGGCGATACAGGCCGCTATTTTTATTGTAGCCATTGCATAAAATAGCATGGCCGCCGAGCACATCACCGGACACAGTAATCAGGCCGGCGCTGTCAGGTTCACTCATGCCCTCGTACCAATTTATACCCAGGATCACCGGACCTTTATAACCCACGGCAAGACACAAATCTTCTTCACCGAAAGCCCAACGATATTCACCATACCAGCCTTTTTCTGCTCCGGCCTTCACTGCACCAAGCACACTACTGCCTTCGTAATTCTCCCCCGGCCACTCGTCAAGTTGGCGTGCCCTATAGTAGATCTGACGCGCTGTGTCGTTAGTAATCCCCTTTATGATAACAGGACGCGCCGCCGCTTCATGGGAAGTGGCAAAGCCTGTACAAGCGCCCTCGCTTCCCTGATCGAGAAAGGCATAACAGCGCCAGGTATACGAGCGCCGTGGCTTGTCCCCTATCAAGGCCCGTATAGGAAAGTTCCTTGACCGATTGTCGAAATGTACGAGCCTGTCAAATGTTCTGTTCATTCGTTGCCTCCCATCTATAGCCGAGTACTCCAGACTCAGCATATAACGATATTTTTACCTGATCTGATTGATTGCCGCCTATAATGTGTACCCACCCTCCAGGTGATCGACGGTATTTGAATATCCCGACATGACCGGAAGGCGGATTACCCCGCTTCAGGATAACGATACATCCGGGGAAGGGTTCCTCAATAGGAACGCCCCATTTTAGCCAGGATCGAGCCATAGCGTTATTCGTTCCCGTACCCCCTGCCTTGCATATTACCCAATTCACAAAAGCGCTACACCATGGAGTTTCATCATCTGTAGCCTTCAAAGAAGTACAGGCATGATATTCAAGTATCCGTGGATTGTCACCACTTCCGGGGATCTCTTTTATCCCTATTTCGCCTTCAGCTATTTTCAGGACTTCTTCTGACAGCATTTTAAACACGCCTCACATTTCTTAGGTACGCACGGCATATCAACGTACACAATCCGATATACCAATTCTTGTTGCCATACCATATCACTATCGGGTTCCACCCATTCGCCCCATCTGTAGAACATTCCGGCAGGGCAAACATTTATAAATATTCGTTGTCTTGTGTCCCGAGCTTCCCCATTTCTACCCCCAAATCTTAAAACCAAGTAAAGTCAATGCGCCCCCAACAGCACCGCCAACCGTAGCGCATACCTTGTCAATGATAGGACGTTTCTCTATGGCCTTGAGCCTCATATCAATACTCTTGATAGTTGCAAACAGAATCTTATTACGTTCTTCATCGTTAACCGTTTCCCAAGCGTCCTTATCAATTACAAGAAATCCGTTTGCCATTTTTAGCGTACCTCCTATGGTTCAATCTTTAGCACTGGTGCCGTTAAAGGCGCAGGGCAGGTAAGCGTATAATCATCTTCAGGCCCGCACCATATATCGTTACAGGCTTTAGCTTTAATAGCCCATGTCCCCTGCTGATAATTTGCAAGGTCAATCCTAATTGCCGTACCATTGACAGACGAAGGCAACCAAGCAGGGCCTCCGGTAATCTCATATCGTGTCGCTGTTGTCTGTTCATTAGATACAAGGTAAGGCGCACCCTGACAGGATAACGCTGTTAGGATAATTGCGATTGATAATATGTATTTCATGTGTCCTCCTTATGGCACAGCCTGTACCAGTGGCGTTATTTCTCACCACGGGAGCAGCTTGATTTCGGTAAATGTGTATGTGCAATTTCTCGCTTCACTTATAGTAGTTGACGCTCCGCAACCCGTACCAGACCACGAACCTGTATTCCAGCCATTATATTGAATAGGAGTAAAGGTTATCACCGTCCCACTATCGCAGGTCTTTGTGCAAGGAGAATTTGCCGCCGTACACTGGATACCGCCCTGAGAGCTGTTCACCGTACCCCCGCCAACCACCGTAATACTCAGTTCATATGTTGTTTCGCTCTGTACCGTTGAGCCATTTACAATAGCCTGATCTGTGTACGTTGCAAGGTCGTTTCCTGCAACATCCTCATATCCATTCCCCGGCTGTGTATAAGTTGCGGTACAGACCTCTCCCTGATTGACAACTCTATTAAGTGAGTGCGTAATGATCGCCCCGTTAGTTGCTGAGTATGTAGCAGTGATAGCCCCGCCCGTACAGGTTAAGGCAAGTCCCGTGGTTATTGTGGCAACCATAGTTTCGCTATGGGTAGTTGTTAGGATAAGCCCCGTTTCGTCAATCGATGCGCTTACTCTTGTCGGAGCTACTGCGTCTGCCTCTCCCCTAAGTGGATGCGGATAAGTATATGGTACATAGTACGCTGTCCATGTGTTTGTCGCGGTGCATTTGTAGAGCGTGCCGGAAATAGGTGTTTTCGGACTTTTGCCTACATTATCAGCAGATACAGAACTACATGGCATAGTGGTTATATCTGTGGGTATCCAATAGCCTACGCCCACCGTACAGGTTCCCGGGCGATTCGCGAGTGTTCCGCAGCCCATACCAGTTGTACCATTAAATCCGACATTATGATTCCAATAATTTACATTTTCAGCAATCCCATTTACGGCGTCAGATTCGACAAATGTTATAAGGCTCGATGATCCTCTATTATTCCAGTAGTAGGAATTTTGAACTCTGAAGTCGTAAGCACCTCCGCAACTCGTCGGGACCGAATTATTAAATTCATCTCTCGCATACGCTGTTGGTCTTTCACGAGTCCCTTTATTATAAAAAATTAGTGCCTGGCCGCCCCGATGGTCAAATGCCTTCATTCCTTTTCCGTTATTATTTACTGTGTTGCCATATATTTCTACCCCACGGGAACCGACAACCGTAGTCTGATTGCCATGCACATCAAACCACGGATATAATCCAACAGATGCGTTAAACGTGTTGTACCTATATACATATCTTCCACCGTGTCCACACGTTACGGCAGTATCAGCGAGAGCAATAATGTTGTCTTCGTAATACATATTGTCTGCATTTCCGAATGAAAACGCAGGAGCAGAGCCAGACCAATCTGCGCACGTATCGTTGGCATAATTATCGGTATGCGTATCCCCACTAAGAGTATTGGAGTCAATAACGCCATAAACATGACCGTCAATACGCAAACCAGCCGAAACCATATTGTTTACTTTATTATTGTCTATTCTTATTTTTGTCTGTGCCTTAGTAGCTGAACTGTTCCGTAAATTAAGCCACTTTGAATTGTTGTCGCAGTCAAATGAAAAGCCACTCAGTCTGAACGGATCATTATTAGCGGGTGCCGATGGGTCATATACAATCATAAATTTAGTTGAACCCACAGCGCCAGTTATCGTGAGGTTTGATGCCCCCGGCCCTATCAGGTTTATGCCTTTAGTGATTGTAAGCGCACTTGACCACGTTTCAGAACCATCACCAGCGGTCACACTAACGGTATCTCCAGCTTTTGCACTGGAGATACAAGAACTTACTGAAGAGTAATCAGGAGTAGAAGTCCAATTATCCCCGTCTGCAACGCAAGCCGCCCACAAGACGGAAGGAAGCATAAGGATGATTCCAATTATTGCAATGATTAATTTATTCATAAGCCACTCACTGAATATATTTTTACATTGTCTAAATACACGGTGTTACCCGTAGCAGGCGAATTTGCCAGCCTCATGCTAGCGGCGTTCGCTACAAAGGCTGTTACTGCGTCAGCGTCAGCATCGTCGTCCCAATCATTCGCCCCAACTTTTGTTGATATCTTATCATTTGCAGCACTCCATCTAAATTGTATATGAGTCCAAGTGTTTTCTGGTACTGCGTCACCACCTGTCATTGAAGTAACAACGCTATTTCCTACGTGTTCAATCCGCAACTTATTATCCGCACTGACCAACAACTTTATGTAATCGTTGGCTCCGTAATAGAGATAGAATACTTGGCAAGTACCCGTTAAGTTCCCAACGTAAATGTCTGCCTCGAATCTCCCTTCCTCCCCCGTTAGGTCCAATCCGGTAACACTACCAGGCGTATAGCCCAAATAATAAGTATTGCCATCTGACTTTAATACGTTTCCTGCCGATGTAGGACTTGCCGTACCTGGGTCGGTTCCACTATCCACCACGGTCGCATTTGACAGTGTACCATCTAAGGTAGTGGAAGAACTTAAACACGCTTTATCTGTGTCTCCTGTATAATCTCCGTAGTAACAGAAAACCACATTCGTATCGGTACAGGTGGAACAATCGGTATAGACAGGGCCAGCCGCCCCTACTACCGCCTGTAATGCAGTACTCAACGCCCATGCAGGAGATGTTATCAGAATTAATAATGCTGAGATTAAGAGTATCTTTTTCATGGTCTACTCCGATGAAGCATGAGCTTCAAAAGTAGAAGTGCCTATTGCGATTGCCTTACACATCCAATCGTAACTTGAAGCACCGCTTTTGAATGTCCAGCAAGCAAAGGACTGTCCTAATTGTGCAGCCATCATACACACAGCCGCCCCCTCGTCACCTGCCGCTACCGTTCCAGCCGCCGCAATTAAGTAAATCTTGTCACTTGCCGCCGCTTCAAAACACCAGTGGTTATCCTGTGCCGTGACTACGGTAAACAATGCTGAGTATCCAGCAGCAGCCGCAGGAGCAATCAGGAATACGTCTGATGCCGCCTGATCGTAATTGTGAATTACCGTGTTGCTTACCTGTGCCGCCGTCAAGTCCGTAGATGTCGTGTGTCCGTCTACTTCAGCAGGGTTGATATTGATAACTGGTGATGTCGTACCTGAAATGGTAACGCCCCCGCAGTTCTCAACTTCTCCCGCAGAGTCCTTACAGAGCAAATGTGACGCTGTCGAATTATCGGTAGTCTTAGCCCCGCAAGCCTTCTGTTTCCACGCTGAACCGTCCTGTTCCCAACATACTATCTGTTCATCTGTCGGAGTACCGGAGATGCCTGGAACATCTGTCCCAATGGCATAACCACAGGTAAGATTCCCCGAAGCATCAATGGCAGTTGCAAGACCTAAAGCCGCACAATCGGAAGGGTCAGAGGCAAGGGCAGTTGCCGTGGAAGCATTGCCTGTCGTATCCTGATTGAGCGTTGCCACCTTATCGGCATCAATAATTGAATCGCTGTTGGCATCATAAGTTGTGTTGACACCAGAACTTGCAGTACTCGGAGGCATGGGAGGAATAGCCCATACCAAACCCCCTATGAGCATTAAGCAAAGAGCAATATACGGTATGTATCTTTTCATATCTGCCACCTCAATTTGAAGTGAATCTAAATTTCATTCCTAAAACACCCGGATTAGCCGTTATGCCGGAAAACGTCACCGCAAGGGCAGAATCCATCATGTGATACCCGCGTGTTGAGTCGGTTATAAGAGCCGTCTGAGTCACCGTGCTTGATCTGTTCAGCAAGGCAGTGCCGTTTGTAATGTCCTCACCACCGGAGGTAAGCAGGGTTACGTCGTAATTGTTGGTGGGAGCATTTGTGCCGTCCGGGTCTGTGGTAACATTGTATAAGTACCACCCTCTTATGCCATACGTGTCAGGGTCCAAAGAATATGCCTCAATTCCTGAACCGTCAGAGGTGCAGGTAAGAGTGATGTACTTGCGCTGTATCTGGCTTACTATTCCTATATCCTCTGTTGATGTAAGGACACACGCACCTGTTGCCCACGCCTGCCCTGCGAACCCGATAACCAAAAGAATGATGATTGCTGATAATAGTTTTTTCACCTTTTCCTCCTACATTGCTGAATTTTTAGCGAGCCAGTATAAAATCCTCTCCGCTTTTTTACTTCGTCTCAGTAATCTGATTACTACTGTTGCCAATGCTTTTACGTCTGATGCTTCCTTCGCCGCCTGAGCGTCTGTAATGAGTGTTGCGTACTCATCAGCAATTGCGCTCCATGACGGAAGGTTTTCCGCTATGTCGTTGAGTTTTGCTGTTATTTTAGCTTGTGCCGCTAACTCCGCGTCTTGTTCTGCTGTGTTGATTATCCATTGTGTTCCGTCCCACAGAGGATATTCGCAAGGGACAAGGGTTGTATATTCTTCTGATATTGCCCCGAGTGCTGTAACTATGTGCCTGGATGCGTCAGAGATGTCATATACCACCTCGCCCCTGTTATCCTCTATATATTGCCACCCGTCACCAATAAAACACCGAGCGTATCCGCTTTGTTCCGGGGGTGGTTCAATGGTAGTGGCAAATCGAGGAATAAGATACTCAGTGGGATTGAGAGGGTCTTGCCGTGCCTCCCTCTGTCCTTTTAATTCCTTTGTCGCACCATCATAATCGTAAATAATCATTCATCACCTCAGTATTTAATACACCACATAACATTAATGTTAGTAGGGCGTGTCTCATTACCGCCTGTGCTCTCTATTGCCTGTATTACACCTTGAGCAGATGAAACTGTCACTGTGTCTTGTGTAGCACCAGCAGTAGGAACATATAACGCATTAGTTAATGCATGGGTATGTGACTCAAGTTCATCTGCTTGTTTGGTTCCAACATGATCGCCCGTAGTGGTATCACCCCTATCAGTACGTGATGCCTTGTCAGGATCGGTAGTCTGGCCATGCGCCCATCCTCTCAAAAACTGCCCTCTGTAATCAGGAATGTTAAAATGTGTGCCGTCTACGGCTCCGTAGTCGTCTGAAAGCACTGAGAACAAAGAAGCGTATGCGCTCCTTAAAAGGGAACTACCGTCTAATTCGAGAAAGCCTGTAGGGGGTGTTTCTGTAGGAAAAGCTATTATAGTACCCACAGGCACGCTTTCTATGCCACTGACCTCTGTATCCACATATGTTTTTATTGCTTTTTGGCTTGCCACTTTCGCGTCACTGTTGGCAGTCAGCGTATCATCGGTATCAAGATATGATAACGGCATTGTATAGGTCTTCACGGCTTTTTCGCTTGGGACTTTATCGTCGCTATTACCTGCCATTGTTCCGTCAGTGCTTAAATCGACAACCGCAGCTGTTCCGAGTTCTAATGTAGTCCTCGCGTCTTCCGCGGTCGTATCATCAAGAACCGTTTCCATGAAGGTAGATACAACCGTTTCAGTGACAGATGTATTAGATGCAATCGGTTCCCCTGAAGCGTCAAACGCAAGGTATTTATTCGCCCTGTCAGTTTGTGTCGGCAAAGTAAAATCTGTCGTACTTGGTTCCGATAAGGGAGCGGTTAATGCTCGTGAATGCTTGTCGCTCAGTTGTTGGGTAATCATGGTGAGTCTATCAAGCCCGTCCTCGAAGGTTTCGTAGAGCGTAGGCATCCCTTCAGTGAAATCAGATTCCTGCAACAATGGGACATTCCTTACAATAGTAATGGTATTACCAGTCGTATAAGTCGCAATAGTTGTTACAATCCCGCCGTCAGAGTAATCATCATTCACTGATGATACGATGTAATCTGTGGTTTCTGTAAGGATTGTGTCAACGCCGTCCGCATCAGTTAGAATAACTTCCAAATCAGACGTTTCGATGATCGGAAAGCTAAAAACAAAATTTTGTATGGACCCATTACAGGCCATTTGTGTTGTTCTATTCGCTATTGTTGATACGGTCAACGTCGGCCTCCTTGAGATTCTTCATTTCCAATTAGCCTTAGCGTTCTTGGTACAACCTGCTTTTTCAAGTTCTCCACTCCCTTTAACCCCGGCTTATTTTTGTATTCTTCCAGGGTCACTATCTGTTTCAATGCTTGAGCGGTCTTGAATAACCATGTTAAAAGCCGAGGCGTAGCAAGCCAGAATGTTGGGTCCATGCCCTGAGTTAGTGACATACCTTCTCGATATGCCCGTGCTTTTAATTTGCCGATAAAAGAATCATCGTCACTGTCCGCTTCAGACAGAGCACCCACGATGAGAACAGCGCTTGTCATCCCCGCAATACGGACCAATTCTTTTACCTCTCTCGTTGTCAGCGCTTCCCCTATACCTTTATTTTTCAGATCAGATAAAAGCGTTGTCATGTCCTGTATTATGCTTCTCGTCAGTGATACCGCCCATGTCTTGTACTGCATGACGGCATTTCCGACTGATGTACTGCCGACAAGGGATTGTGTTTCGGGAACAGGCCGGAAGCGTCCCATTTCCAGCTTCATCTCTGCAAGCCTCTCCAGTGATATTTCTTCGCTGTTCCATTCCTGATCGGTGAGAGAACCAAGGAGAAATTGTTCATTTGCCAGTTTCATTGACGCATGGAAACCAGCAAACATCGTTTCTGTCAATCTTTCTGTTATCTGTTTACCGGGGGCCGTAAATTCTTCCCAGAATGACCGTCCGGTAAAGACTTCGTACTTCTTGAGTATTCTCCTACCCTTCTCTGTCTTAATTCTCGCCGTTGCCTTCGTAATATTCACAGGACCAAGCATGGCAGCAGTGCCCACCTGCTCACCAACAAAAGTGGCAGTCTGAACAAAAGGCGATAAACCGAGATCAAGAATCGAAGTGAAAGTTCTCAATGCCCGTATTGCAACGTCGATCTTTCCTCCCTGCTTTAACGCACCGTCATAAGACAGTCTTCTTCCTTTTTTATTATTGACATACTGATAGACAAATTTCTTTAATGTCCGGTCAGTTTCCAAGCCCGTCGCTGTATAGGTTTCCGGTGTCAAAGACTGAGCGTAAATATCCATTTTTGGAATAATGGCATCGAACATCTTTTTCCGTTCAAAAGTGCGGGCATATTGCAGAAATGCCTTTGTCACATTCGTTGTCGGGTCTAAATAGCCTGTCCGGTGCAAGGCAAACTGGAAGAATTTTTCAAGGGGAAGTATCTTCCCGGTATCGTCATCGAGGATCTTAAAGACCGCTTCGTCTTCCTGATAATTCTTCCACATATTCTTAAATGCCTGAATGAGACCATCATCTTTGACAGATTCGAGAAAGGTTTTTCTCACATGGGTAATGTAATTTTCCCTGCCTTTTTCAAGCGCCTTTGTCGCAAGAAGGTAATCAAGGGCATTTGCGAAATACTCCTGCATAAAATGTGCATAATCCAACTGTTCCGGGGTCATGTCCCGCGCAAGCATTTCTTTGATGTCGTCCGGGGATTCGAGAAAGTTCATTATTTTCTCGTCCTGGGGAATAGCTTTTTCTATAAGGCTTCGTTTCTGTGATTTTTCTGATTTTTTTGCCAGTTCATAGGCTTTCGATTCGGTGTTATGGTAGAGCATATCTGCGCCCATCATGGCTTTTGTCATGTCGTCAACGAGTAATTGATAGAATATGTTCTGCTCCCTCAATGCCGTATCCCACCGGAAGGAATCGAGAGCTCCCACATGAACAGTAGCCAATTCCTGAACAGGCACGTTTAATTCCTGTGCGAGTTTCTCCCTCGCTTCCCTCCATGTCCTGATACCCGCAAGATCGGTTTTATCAACTGTCTCAATCTCTCGTTTACCGAGAAAGGTATCATCCTGTTCATAGGGTTCGAGCAGGTTATAAAAGTCGCCTAATTGCCTGGTATTCATTTCATGGATAGACGGAAGCCCCATAGCCTCACGGTAATTGTCCCATTTTTTATACCGTCGAGATTCGATGAGCAGCATCAGTTCAAATTTTGCCTGTGCTTTCTCCACAAGGTAAACGGCTTCTTCTTGAACATCCTTCAGAAAATCATGAAATTCCTGATCTGACATCAGAAGAGGGTTTCTGCGGGTAATTTTTTTAAGGTCATCGTCTGACAGGCCGAAATAATCACGGATAGTACGAACCTTTTTGCGTCTGTCTAATATCTTTCGGATAACTTGTTTCTGTTCTTCAACGCCTGCCTTATTCCCTTCCCTGAAGGCTATACGGGCATTTTGCGCGGCCTTCGTGAAAGCGGCCTGTAATGCCGTGTCCTCGCGGACAAAATCGGCAAGGCTTACTTGTCCGGTATTTCTTCTTATGACTGATTTAACTTTTGATGTGGGGATTACTGATTTTAACTGCCGGAGCTTTTCTTCAATACGAGCTTCAAGAGCCTCTTTTGTAAGGCGATTCTCTTTGCCTTGATCCTGAAATACTTCGTAAGCAGTTCTTCTTCTTTCTTCGATGTCTTGAAGGGCCAGCCCTTGATCATGCCATTCTGTCTCTAATTCCTTTATAGCCGCTTTTTCCTCATCTGTCAAGTCTGTAATATCAATAGTTAATCCTCTTTTACGTTGACTCTCTTTCTTCAGTTCCGACAACAGGTAATCACCCGGCCCTGCGTATTCATCCGGTGTCAGATCAAGAATACCCTGACTTTGTAATTCCGTGGCCAAATCATCAAGGGCCCTGCCGCCTTTCCTTGTCAGGTTTACAAGGCCATACTGTTTTATATCCTCCGACCAGTTATGATAGTTCTTGATGTATTCTGGATCTATGCCGCCTGCTTTCTTGACGGCATCATAAAGGGAAATAGGTTTGTTTGACCAGCTTCCGCGCTCAGAACTGATAATATCCCATGCCTGCTTGACGTAGTCTTTGACCTTATCCCATAAATCCCCGGCAATCTCTTTCATACGGGCATAGAATTGCTCAAAGGTCTGCTTGCCTTCCAACCAGACAGAACGGCCAATGTCTACCAGTGGTTCAAGGTCGATGGAGCCTTTTTGATTGTTGAGAAGGGAAAGATTATCAATGATGCTATTTTTCGGTTGAACCTCTGTCTCAAGAGCCTCATTTAACGCCTGTTGCGTTTTTCCTTCCACCCCTGATACATCGGTCATGTCCTCGTCTGAAACTTCATCAGAAAGCAACTGAGAGAGACTTTCTTCGGTGATTTCGTCCTCAGATTCGATAAGACGGTTAAAACGGGTTTCAAAGTCTGATTCGTCTGTTTGTGTCTCTTCGAGGATTGTCTTGATTGTTTCCGGAACCTGTTCAGGAGTGATGCCGTCATAGATATTACCGGCATTATCTTTTAAATCGTATGACTGTACTTCTCCGGTTGTATCATCTCGATTAATATTTGTCACCGTTGCCACTGATGGAGATGTTTGTATAACCGGTTTTATTTTTTCTTTTGCTTTCCCTGTTTCTGCTATTTCCGCAGTAGCTTTCGCCACATTCCCTAGGACAAACATAACAGCAAATGCCTGTGCTGATGCCGTGGCGGTTTCTTTCAATCTATTAAAAACATCCTCTACTTTTGCCCTTTCAAATTGTGTGCCTTTTGTCCGGTTGGTTAATATCTTTGACAGTTCCTCAAAAACGATATTGGAGGATTCCTGAGATAATTCCTGTAGTGTTTCCGTTGTAATATTCTTTCCATATCTAAACGCTAAATCGGCAAGTCTCTCTTTTAAAACCTTGCTTTTTACGGTTTCAACTATTGCCTTTCCAAGAAGATTTTCAAATCCTGGTATAGACTTTAAAAGTGTTTTAATCTGTGCTACTTCTATCGCGCCGTTAATAACACCAATGCCGAGAGAAGCAGCCCGAGCTATTTGAGGATTAATAGGATTACCCTCTTTATCCTTCATATTAATAATGTCGGAGTATGCAAGCCCGGCCTCTCGTTTCATGGCCGCCTGAAAAGAGCCTATACCGCCGCCCACCGCCATACCTGTTCCCCACCCTGCGGGCATAGTTTCAGGACCTAAAAATATACCCGCCGCTGCTGAAAATAATGCCGCCGTTGTCAATGCTTTAGGTGTTGCTTCAAGCGCACTGCTTAACATCATAGGAGCCATTTCAGCAGCTTGACGGTATGCGTTTTCAAGCCTACTTTCGGAAATAAACCGCTCTTCTTCAGTAGGAAGTTTGATTCTATTCATTTCCTCATGCCATTTCGGATCACCTGTGATAAGTGCTTCAAAACCTATTAATCCTTTTTGATTCGTTTTTTTACCGACATCTATTGATTGTCCAACTCTCTGTAATTTTGTTGATTGAAGCATAGCCGCTTTCTGGTTTATTTTTAAGCCGTTATCAATCATATCTCTGTAACGGTATGCCGCCGATGGAGAGATACCAAGAACCTCAGAGTCAACGAGTGCGAGAGTAGCCCGGGATTTTTCCTTTTCAGGATCTTTAAAAAAACTAAAAGTCTTTTCAATTAGAGAGGGTTCTTTTCCTTGTGCCCACTGAGGACCGGAAGAGACAGAAGTATTAATTTCTTTATCAGGCAACCCCGACAAATCTATAGCCGGTGTTTTCGGCTGTGTCTTATCTGGAAGTCCTGAAAAATCTATTTCCATCTATTTACTCCCTAACTGCTTTTTGACATATTCAATGTTCGCCTCAGTTACAGGCTTCTTGTTTTGGTTCAATATGGTTATTGCCTGATCGCGTAGCGGGTCTGCTACCTTTTTATCCGTTGCCCTTCTCTGTGGGATTTCACCGGATTGTTCCATGCTTTCTCTTGCTCCCTTCGGGTTAGGTTTGTCCTTTGCAAGAAAATCAAAGATGAATGACCGCTTGACCGGTTCCATTACTTTTTCATAGTATTCGCTTGGGTCATCGTTTGGATGAGCTGCCGACCATCTTCTAAAGGCATCGATCTGTTTGGCGTATTCTATATCTCCGGCCTGATCTGATCCGAACAAGCCGGCCTTTCTGTCACGTTTCATGTTCTCGACTATGGCCGCTTCTGCTGCTGTTCTTGCAGGGTCCTTCTGTGTTCTTTGTCGTTTATCAGTTATAAGGCTTTCTGCGCTGGACCTGCTTAACCCATTGCCTATGTAGTCGGCAATCTGAGCATCACTTATGCTTTCAGGGTCTTTGACGATCTGACGGTATATTTTCGCTTCCAAAACCTTATCAGTCTTAAATACTCCATTACCTTCTGTTGCCGCTTTCTTTGCCTTGTCCGTGTTGTCCTCAATCGTTTTCGCCCAGGCTTTGTATTCTTTATCATCAAGGACAGCCCGATACTTCAGGAGCGTTCCGTAATTGAGCTTACCGGATACGTTTATATCAACCAATTCCTTATTGGCATTTTCTCTCTGTAGTGTCTGCTGTTCCTTAATTGCCTTCTGTCTCTCTACTTCTGCCGCTTTCGCGTCCCTTGCATATGCCTCTTTCAAAGTATTGACGTTTTTATCGAAGGTTATCATGTGCCGTTCTGTAAATCCCGGTTGAAGGGTTCTCGATCCTTCCAGCACATACCCTTCTTCCTCTATTTCCATACGCTTTTCCAGCTTCTTTATTTCGTCTGTTTCCCTCGCTATCTCATCCGCGTATCGCGCGCTTTTAGCCAGGAACAGGTTTTCACTCTTTTGACTGATTAATAACGCCTTCTGTTCCCTTGCGAATTCCTGCAGCTTCAGGGTTTCTTTTTGCCATTTAGCCAATGCACCCTGTTTTACGATAGGGTCTTTTATGTCCTCAATCTGCTTTCTTATTTCCGTGGCTTTTGAAGCAACGATATTGTTATATGCCGTATGGTCTGCGGTTTCCTTTATCGTCTGCTTTACCGATGAAAACCCGGCATCGAGCGTCCCTTCTATCTCCTGTAATGCAAGTGTCCTTTCTGCCCTTTGTTCGGCTATCAGATATCTTTGATTCAGTTCTGCCGCTTCAAATCCTATCTTCGATAAAACAGCGCCCTGCTGTGCCTGTGCGAGATAAGGTTCAGCTACCTTTTCCGGGGATACCGCTACCCCGCCTGTTTTGGCCGGTATGGTGTTTTGTCGTTTATAAATAGGTATTTCCATCCTGTTGTCTTGTTTTTATACTTCGCCTGTCCGTATTGCATACCCGCATTTCCTATACCCTGAAGCAAGGTTGTACTCGCTTGAGTACTCCCAGTTTTCGCTGCGTTCTTACCATAATAGCGCATCAGATTAGCCTCGTTTAACGCCTGCGTGTAACTGACATCTCCACCCCACCGGATAGCGAGCGCGTCCTTTTCCGCCTTTGCCGCACTGTCAGCCATAACCAGCAAGGGGGAGCCTTCATCGAGTCTAACACCGGATTTGGCATACATAGCCCGCATCTTTGCAATGTGTTCTCTCGATTGTTCCCTTGACAGCGATTCATCCCACATGGCTTTAGTTTTAAGCTGTTCTGCTTCCTGTTCCTTTAGTTGAGCATTAAACTCATAGGCTTTTTTCTCTGCTTCTCCCGCCTGTTGCTGCGCGTTAGCAGACATAGCAGATCCGGCAAGCCCCGCAACGAGTGATATAATACCAATGACTGTACTCATTCCTGAATATCCTCCTTGCAAAGGCCGTATAAATACTGGTCATACAGTACGCCGTCATGAAGATAGGATTTCCGGTTGATGCCTTCCTGTCTAAATCCCATATGTTTTACTGCCGCCTGACAGGGATAGTTTCCTTTTGGGATCATAGCAATACACTTTAATGCCTTTGTATTTTTAAAGAACCACTTCCTAACCTCATATCCGGCTTCCATGACACATGATCCGCGATATTCTTTCAGAAAGGCGCTTTGCAGTTCATAGGTAGTCATATTCCACGGGACAAAGAGGAACATTCCCGCCCTCTCTCCATCCTTTTCCACTATCAGACAAAATATGTATGGTGTCGTGATTGCGACCGCAATAAATTCAGCAGACATAACACCCGCGTTATCATCGACCATGTATTTCGATATATCAGGGTCTTTATACAATGACTGAATAAATTCAATATCTGATAACATGGCGTGTCGTATCGTCATCATGTATTCTCCGTGTCCACACGCGGCATTATTGCCAATACTGTCATAGGAAAGGGCCCTTCCTGAGTTATATAAATATCCCCGTTGGTGTCCGGCGTGCCTTCAAATGGAAAGTCTTTATCGCCACTGAATAGTTCAACATCCCCGCCGGTCCCGAATGGTATATTTTTAAGATGATCTTCGTCACGGCCCCACTTCGCCGT
Organism: uncultured Bacteroidales bacterium; assembly: GCA_964567775.1. GTDB lineage: Bacteria > Bacteroidota > Bacteroidia > Bacteroidales > CAIWKO01 > CAIWKO01. Next base: position 22,826 of record CAZMPB010000009.1, on the reverse strand, counting down.
ATAAGTTTCATAGAAACGGACGGTGAGCCAATACACGCGCTTTTTCTTTCCCTGTGCTGTGCCTTCATTCTGTCCGGCCTCAATCTTCATTGGTTTGATAATAGGATTAAAGGGAAGACCGGCGTGGATTTTGTTCCCGTACCACGACAGGGATACCGCGCCCGACGCAACGAGCTGTTGCGGATGTCTCGCACCATCAACCATAATGTCGACATACCGGCCTTCCAAATGTGATAAACCAGTTAAGGCCTTTAAAACCTCTTTTACATACCCACCGGATGTGTAAGCTGTCCATGCCGTACCGTCGATACCGGACAATTCAAAAGTATTGGCCGCCGCGTTTGCCACAGTATAGGCTTCCGTTAAACCCTGGTTCACTTCTGTCATACCCTCAACACCGTATATTCTCACCGTATCGCCGTCATGGAAGGTATGGGACGCACAGGTTACTACTGGAGGATTGGCAGCAGTTATACCGGTTATTGCGAGAGCGGAACCGCCATCAAAGGTAAGCCCGCAATCCACACCGAAATAATCTTTGATTTCATGAAAAAAATCGTGCGGTTTATAGTATTCGACATAACGTTTTGTGTTGCCGTCGATTTCTCGCTGGACAATCTGCCATACTTCGTCTTCCTCATCGTCATCCGTGCCTACCGCAACACTCTCTACAATATCCCATTCGTCCTCATCTGCCGCCTCGTTGACTGCCCTGGTAATCGTCAAAGTCACCGTTGAACCACTTGATGTTTCAGCCTCCGCGATACTTTCTATGGTGTCAATAGTAGGTGTGGCAGATCTCTTTCCGGTAACAAACCTGAACCACCCGACCACCTGTTGATCCCTCTCATACACCATGCCGATCAGTTGACCATCAGCCCTGACCGCCCAATATATTTGAATAGGTTCCTGTTGCTGGTCTGAGTCTACAATACCAGACAGGGCATTTGTCGCACCTTTGGCTATATGCCCGGCAAGTATCGTCAAGTCCGTTGTCCGGTATCCGCCTGTATCATCCGAGGTATTCCATGAGAAATATATCTCTCGTAACGATTTACCGCCCCGCATGACATACAGAATGGTATCGCCCACAAGTTCAGCGTCGCAGTTCTTCGTCCCGAAAGTAGACTGCTTTCTGACATTTACATTCGTCTGAGTCAATGGTTCTGTACTTGAGGTTGCACCAAGCCTCGATATGCCGCCAGGCGTGCCGAGCATAAGGTAATCCTGTGCAATCATCCACAGAATACGGTCAACCTTCTCAGTAGCCAGTTCATACTTAAATGCTGAATCATCTGCAACAATGGTAAGATCAAACATTCTAAAATCACCAGAAGCAGAACCATATACAGTTTGTGGTTCGTTATCCGATCCGGCTATTATCATCCGTTGCTCAAATAGCGCAAGACAACCAGGGTAATCACCCGCTACAGAAAATGCCGTGGGACAAATGACCCCACCACTAGTATACGCAGAGTAGCCTGACCCGTCAACATCTGCTCCGGCATAATCGGTTAATTCAAACGTGTCATCCGTCGCTCCTGATGTGATAAATATCCTGTCGTTTATTTCCGTCATGCCTCCGGTTTCCTTAATCAAGACAACCGTTCCGTCCGGTATGCCGTGAGCAATGGCAGTGATAACAACAGGGTCTGCCGCTGTTGCTCCTTCTATTTCAATTTCAGTTCCTTCAAATTCATACGGATACGCAATGCCTCCAGACGTATAGGCGCCATACCCGGCAGAATTAATCGCCCCTATGGTAAACGTGTCAGTATTTACAACCGTAATTTTTCCATACTGCCCGTTGAGTTGTGTCATACCGTTAATGCCGCCGAATTTTACCCATTGACCTACAAGAAACCCGTGAGCAGCGGATGTCACTACGACAGGGTTAGCCTGAGTTATTGCGGTTATTTCCCGTTCATCGCCATAAGTATAAACCACATCTTGTAAGGTCCATGACGTATGCCCTGTCCGTGATAATTCCATTTGATGATATGCGGGATGAGTTATCCAAAATATATCCGCGCTCTGAACAACCTTGAGTTCAAACAAATCAGCCTCAAGGTACGGCGAAGGTATCTCATATGCTAAATCTGTCGCCCCGGCTGTAGCTTCCCAATATCCCGCCGCGAGATCAGTGGCGAAGACCCCCGGACCAGCTATTGACGTATGAGCGACGATACACCGGTAATAACTTGCTCCTGATGTTACAAGATCACCCAACACATAATCAGTGGCATTAGCCCACGCCGAATAGGCATTGACAATCTGACCTTGATCTTTATAAAAGCGTATGTATTGATCGCCAAATTCCAAACGGTATCCCTGAATTGTGGAAAAGGAGAAATTAAAGAGCCGTGCTTTCTTATCAGAGTGTTTTGTTTCTGCGACAAAATAACTGCCGGGCCGTCGCATCCAACCACCCTGTGGCAGAAGAATTACGTTTTCCGCTATGCGTGACGAATTATAGTATTTCGCTACGTCTACACGGGCATCAAGTCTGGGATCGACTTCACCAGCAGTTGCATTGTTTAGTAACGGTGTCGCTTTCACGTTCTATCCGTCCAGTCTGTGTTACCTTGTTCACCGTCAACATAATCCTGCGCCTGATTAAGACCCATTGCATCGTTGAGGGACATAATGTATTTCTGTTCAAATGGTTCAGGATCACGGCGCGCAAGTTTCCACGCAGCCATACCTGCCAGTTTGTATTTTAACGCGCGGATAAATTTAGCTGACCACTTCGTAGGATCAGTGACAACAACGGTATATCTGCAATATAATGAATTATCGGTATTGTCGAAGTTGACATAGATATAATCGCCTTCAACAACGTAGTCTTTGACCGTATACCCATCCTCGTCTATAAGTCCGATGACTTTGATACAGCTTGCTGGTTTTGAATACCGATAGTCATAGAGCGGGTTTGTCGGAGCAGCCTCGTAGGTTGCATCATTTGTTAATTCCGCTATTGTTTTTGAAAAATTCCAATCGCCGTCTTCCAATACCTCATTACGGGCATATTCCCAAATAGCGTTCATGAGAATAGCCGCGTCTGAATCCTCCGTCATGGAAGATATCGACGGTACGCCTAATTCAAATAAAGCAAGGTTACAGACCCCCACCTGAGAATATGCCACGCCACCACCTCACTAAAAGAAGGGGGCATTTAAGCCCCCTTTGTTGTTACGCCTGATACCTGCGAGAACGAGAATTGACCTTCACCTCTGTTCCCACTTCAGACTGCACCGAAATGTTAGAAGCCGCCCCTATTTCCACGCAATGGGCCAATGATCCGTCTTTGTGTTTTGGGGCAAGATCAAAGTGTTCAAATTCAACTGCTTCTCCCCTGTTGTACCGTTTGCCTTTGTGAAACGCCTTTCTGGTAAACATCACCTTGATAGGTTTTTTAACGATAATATCCACAAATACCTCCTTAGTATGTGGCTGGCTGAATCCATGCTGAAACAACCATAGATTCATCACCGGTTATGTTGGCAAAGTGAAGGCCAACGTATCTCTGAAGCCGTATGCCCTTAGGAAAGCGAAGTTTTATCTCCGCTCCCTTTGTTAGGTTGGCAATCGGAACCGTGACCGATGCAAGTGTATCGTCATCAAGTGTAGGAGCACCGTCATTGTGAAGCAAATAAATCACATAACCAGTTGTACCAGTACCGGCCGTCTCAACAACCACCACCGCCTCCAATGGTTCGCCTTCTTCCCACCCTGGGTTTGTTTCTTCAGTGTCAAGGTAGTAGTCTGTAACTTCTTCAGTTACCGTCTGACTGTCGCACAGCATTAATTTGTAATCTCTATATCCCATATGCCACCTCCTTATATGGCCGTTTCGGTGTTCAGGATCGCATCGGTAAAGAGAATCCGCACACCCCTGAATCTGAGAACGGGAACACCAAAAGCCTGTTCAAAATTGTTCGTAATCATGTTGGATTTGTCGCTTGCCGCTATTTCCATCTGCGTCTTAATTGTCCTGTTGCAGAGCGCAAATGTTCCGGGGTCTTCCCCACCGTTTGGAAGTCTGTTTAGCGCGGCAATACATAAATCCTTATTCCAAATATTGCTTGATCCAGATGATTCAATGTTTGCGATTCTCTGGACACACCTATCGTCACCGACAAACAGACCGACACGCCACTTGAATTGACTTATTGCCATGAGTAGCTTTGTTCCTGCAGTTGAGCCATCAATAAGTTGAAGCCCTAAATTTTTCGTTTGAAGACCGCCCTGTGTCCCTTTGGGATAAATCAGATGTACTTTACCTTCACCTGGTTCGATGAAATACATACTAGTTGTGTCAGAACCGGTCCCGTTATTTGACTGCACGTTGTAATCTGAAGAACTGTCATTGTTTGGGTATGTCGATGTGCTGTCAAACAGAACAGAAAGACCGTCAAAACCGAGCGGATCATCACCGATTGAGCCATAGACTAATTCATCTGCTACGGCCTGTGTCATGGCCTCGATAAAAGCGGCATCTTTTCTCTGCCGTACCGCGTCCGCGTTTGCGCCAGCAAGCGCAAGGATTTCTTCGTCAATCTTTGAAAACACCTCAAAGAGTGACATAGGAAAGGATACGGGGATTTCTTTGTGCGCGTCAAAAGCTGCGCCATCATTCAACGCCCGTTTCCCAACCGTGGGAAGTGATAGTTGTTTGTTCTGCGTGTGGAATAATGCCTGATTTGCTTCAACAATCGGCATCTGTGTTACAAAAGGATTTCTCTTTGCCAATGTCTGAGCAATAAATGTTGCCCTTCCGTCGGCTCCAATCATCCTCATTAAATCAACGAGTGTATAAAGACCGCCAATATTTACTTCACTAGCCATAATTGCGCCTCCTTAGATATCTATTTTGCTGTAATCCAGGCCTATCTTTACATCTTTGGTCTGTGGTGCACCTCGAAGTATTGAATCGGGCATGGTCTTTTTTCCGATTTCCAGGAAGGCATTGAGAACTACAGGATGATTTCCTGCGGCAACCGGCTTACCGTCACCGCCGACAACCTGAAGCTGCGCGAAGTCGTTTAAACCATCGGCTTCGAGTGCTTTGAAGATGCTCTTTACGATTTCAGCGTTCTTATCGAAATCCGCACCCCATAAATCCCGTACCGCCTTCTCTGCCTGTGCTGTCTGATCTTTCAGAACAGCGTCAATGAATGTGTTGAATCGCGTGGATATTTCTTTCACTGCATTGCGCGGAAGATTGAGGTCATACGCCCATTTCTTGAACTCATTGGCGAGCGTCGCATCCTGTCCTTCAGCAAGATCAACCTCGTAATCTTCCGGTTTATCAGGAATATCCATAGCGGCGCGATAGGCCGCTTTCTCCTCCGGTGTTGCCTTCTCAGTCAGTTTTGGAATATAGCTTGTGAGCTTGCCTTCAAGGTCAGTAAGTTTCTGCACCGCTTCGTTGTGTTTCGTGTAAAGGTCTATGTGGCCTTTATACAAGTCACTTTTTGTCGGGTATGGCGCGAACGCCTCATGGCCTCTCTGTGCCTCTGGAAGTTCTGTCTTCCATCCTAAAGACTGAGCTTGTACTGCTCCTGTATCTCCCCCGCCGTCGCTCATAATGGTGCTTTGGTTTTCGTCTGCCATAAAATTTATTTCCTCCTTAACGAATGCCTTTCGTGCCGCAATTAAAGCTCATTTTCTTCCGCCTCTCCTTCCTTTGCATCTAAAGCGTTTCATAATTAATCTCCTTTATGTTTTACCTTCCATATAACAAAACCAATCCAGACACACGCCGCTATTATAATGGCCGTTACCATGGCAATCCCCTCTGTAAATATGCGAGAAAACAGAACAAACCGATACAGGCCACAATCCCTATTACAAGGGTAATAGTAGAAAAGAATATGATCATGGCTTTTCGCATCGTGCCTCGCCTAAGATGATCACGACAAAGGACATCGTTAAAACAGCCGTACTTATAATTTGCCATGGGAAGAAGAAACAGGCCGTTATCAGTGATGAAATGAAGCACATAACAGGCAATTTATCAGTGTTCTTAAATCCCTTTATGAGTATTGACAGCACAAAGAAGGCAAAGAGAATAATGCCGACAATGCCCGTAGAGAAGAACAATTCAAGGTATTCATTGTGTGCCTGCGCGAAAGGCGCCGGCGTTTTGTGTATCCTGAAGTATTCCCTTGCTTTATCAATGTCCTTTGTACCTGTAACCTTTTCAATCCCTTTTGCAAGTCCCTCATAATCATTCACGTTTGCTAAAAGAAAATCGGTATATGATTTTGGAGAATTGCCCGAAAACGTGAATAAGGGCATGACATACTGGTACTGGCCGAAACCCCACCCATACCACTTGATTTGTGCCACCTTGATTGTTGTCTGGTAGACCATTCCACGGTGCCTTATCTGTTCAGGGATATCGAGCCTGTCTATTTTGACTGCATAGAGAACAAGCAAAATAACAACGCAAATGGACACGATTACCCCCCTTGATGTATCAGGGAAGTTGTCCAATCTTAATCTGCTCACAAACCATAGAATTACGACAACGGAAGCCGCGAGAAAGCCAACCAGGGATTGAGCGAGCACAAGGCCGAGTATAATTATAACTATCCAGTATGACCATTTCGGCCTGAAGAACATTGGAAGGGACATTGCGAGCAGACAGCTTATCTCGTTAGGATTTCCCATAAGTCCGCAGGCACCGAGCTTAAAGAGGGACATATCATATTGGAATTTAAGTGGCCACTGGATACCGTTGAACTGCATCACCTGAAAGACTACGTTAAGCAGGGCTACAAGACATATCGTGTCATAAATTAAATGCTTTTTCTCCTTCCATATTGGGTATGCCCGTAACCCTGCGTAACACAGTAACGACAAACAAAGAATGGTATAGAGAGGTGTTCCAATCCATTCAGAAGCACCGAAATAAAACCGTAACGTGATCCACCCGAGAAGCATTGTTCCCAGTTTCGTATATTTCCATAACATTCCAACGACAACGAACAGACACAATATTCCAATGAGAAGGACCCTGTTATCCCTGCTGTTGTGAATATACGGAAGATACAAAGCGGTTGAGAGGAACAGCATGAGAGCCGCCCCCACAACCACTTTGTTATTTTTTAAATACTCTATCATCCAGTTACCTTAAAACGCGGCATCACCAGTTAATCTCAGGTAATCAGTCGTGGCGTATGCTGGGAAATAAGCTACAGTCGCCGACTTCCCAATAGCCACAGTAACACCAGTACCTCCGGTTTTCTTGATTGTAATGTTGCCGGTTGCTCCTGGGATTTCCGCGCAAAATACAGTATACTGCCTATATTCTGAAGGACCTATAATAACCGATCCGTCCGGTGTTGAGCCTTGGACATAGAGGATTTGTGCAAGCTTTTCAGTGGCGCTCAATGTCCATGTACCCGTCGCCCCGCCGAAATCATGGGAAGCAACGTATATGGTCCAATCCATACTTGTAATAGCTGGTTGTGTAATTGTGGGTGAAGTAAGGGTCTTGTTGATAACGGTCTGTGTGGCGCTCGATGTGACTACCTCACCGGACGCAGCAGAGGGAACGGTAATAAGTTTTGTTTTCGCCTCATCCTGATAGAATGATCCTATAATGGGAGTCGTTAAGACCGGAGCAGAAAACTCCGATGTCCCACTGAAGGAAGCCGCACCAGGAAAGTTTGCGGTTGCCTCCACGGTAAGGGTTTTTTCCATTGTCACATTACCCTTATAGGTCGTGCTGTCATAGACAGTTACAGCGTATGAAGCCGAAACCATGAATAAAAACACCATTAAACTAATCCATACTCTTTTCATGCTGTTCCTCCTTGTTTGAGCTAATACAAGCATAAAGCGTTTCACGCTATATCCTCTGTAATCTTAAATACCGGCATTACCCCTGCCACCTCCGCAAGATGGAAGCCGAAATTTCTTAAAGCATTTGCCGCCACGTTATTAGGGTCTAAATCTCCAACGAGCAAGTCATTCATAATATCGCAAAATACTTCATAGCCAAGAGGTGAATTTATCAGTACTGCGCGATACTTGGCTGTCCTTTCCTTTTTTGCTTTTTCTGCTTCCTGTTCCATCTTCAGAATATGAAATGCTGGCCTACTGTTCATTCACCACCCGCAATTAGTGATAATGGGCTGCCCTTTTCCACTGTTTTTGACAGTTTCGGCACTGCGTCCGCCATACCTGCCGCCGTAGCCAGTGCATTCTGTTCGGCAAGCGCCGCCTGTTCTGCCTCAATCATTGCCTGAATTTCTTCATCGGTATTGATATCATCAGGAGATACAAGGTCTTTGACTGATTTCTTTGCTATGTTCGTCCACTTGAGAACCTTCGTTACTTCCGGTGCAAGCTGCGCAATCATGCCAATCGAGTTGACCGCGTTCTGAATACCGCGGGATTTATAGAAGGTCTTCCGTGCAAGGGATAACTGGCCTTGATAATCAACTTCAATCTTCAAGGGTATCTGCTGCGATATATCAAGAATGATCTGCGGCGGAATAGGTATCAGTCCCGTAGGCAATCCGTCAGGCCCTGCCGCATATTCAGCCTCAAAGACAACATCGACAATTCTGTCGAGGAACTGTTTTTCTATCCTTTCAGTTAAGGGGGCCATAATCATAGCCTTTTCGCCGGACATCTCATACACCTGTACTTCCCGTAGGTTATGGTTCTCCATCATGGCCTGATTCATCATCAAAAAGATATCAACGTAGCACCATTTGTTGATGATCTGCTGGATTCTGTTCTGCATATCGACGGTATAAGGGATTCCTTTCAGTCCGATGTCAAGCGGGACCGGTGGTTGTTCATTGTTTTTCAGATACGTACGACCGCCCGCCCGTAAGAAATTACGGCCCCTCAATGATTCCATCATGGCATAAGGTGGATCAGCAAGGCGTGACCCTGCGTTGATGTTTGCCTTTCCTTCCGCTTGAGCTAAGAGAATGTCATTGATAGCGTTTGCTACCGCGCCCCTTCCCCATACCTCCTCATTATTTCGCATCCAATCCCATACAATACACGGGAATGACTTATAGCCTGAATCTTTCAGAAGGTGCTTGTGGTATATCCACCTGCTCGCAAATGGCATATTGTCAGATGTCAGCTTTTGAGTATCATAGTTCATGCGCGGGAATATGGCGTGGGTAATTTCAAGCTGTTCAAAGGGATTGCGTTCTAAGCGTACAGCTAAATCAGGCATTACATCGGACATTTTACGCTTGCCGAACATATCAACGGCATCTTTCAGATATACTTTGTATACCCGTATCCTGGTGTCCACATTGCCGAATCTGTCACGGCCAATATAGATTTCCCGGACATGAGGCACGGTAAAGGATATTCTATTCTGCCCGACAATATAATCAGAATCCATAACCATCGTGCCGATTGTTGGAGCGGTCTTAAACGCCGTCGGAGCAACACCGTAAAAGTTAGAATTAGCAATAGAGGACACTAATATGTCCTGGACATCCGACAACCACTTTGCCACCTGTGGTATATCATCGAGCCGCTTCCCGTTGAACTGCCTCATGGCCGACATTTTGGGAAATTCAACAGGCAACGGGAGTGTGACCCGTAACCACCCGGGAGAGAGCATTGAACCATATAACCCGTTCCCTAATAGTTCAATTGCTTGAGAAGCCGTCGAGTCATAGATAGTTTGTCCTGTCTTTTCACCACCCTGCTCAAGCGCGGTAATCTTCCTCAGGGAATGAAAGCCATACTCGATGCACTCATCTATCAGTGATTCGTATGGTTCACGAATCGCCTTGAGGTTATTAAGGAGATCATTGACTTCTTTAACTTTCCGCTCGTCTGACATCACTCACCTAACTTTTGTTTCAACACGTTTGTGTTGGTAAGATCGCCACTCATGCCTGTTAATACTGTTCTTGGCTTGCGTTTCTTTGCTTTCTTCTCGACAACAGGTGCTGACTCAGATACTGGCGCCGGAGAAGGTGAACTAATGACAACTGGTTCTGATCTACTACCTCCGAATAGATTACTAAGCCATCCTCCACCTCCACCCATCACGCACCTCCCAGTGTTTTCTTGAGCACAGTCGGGTCGGAGAGTGAACCTCCCATAGTAGTAAGCACTGTGCTTGAATACCCTTTTCTTTTTTTCAAGCGGGCCTTCTCTGCTTCTGACTGTTTCCGAGCCTGCTCTTCCAAATCTTCTGTCGTGTTACTAACTGTTTTGACTGTGGGAGTGGGGATTTCCTCGTTTTGCATACCACTGAGATTGAGCGGATCAAGGGCCATCTTTGCGTAATCATCTTTAACCGCTTTAGGGAACAAAAGAGATAAGCCTGAAGATGCAAGCGCTTCTCCTACTTTCCAATTTTTAGCAAATCCACTAAATAGACCGCCGCCGCCCATATTACCCCCTTATCCACGATTTCATAGACCATTCGTCTTCCCTGTTGGCCTGCATATGCTGTTTTATCTTCTCCGTGTCCGTCTGTTGCATCACATCACCGGTAACCCGCACCATGACGTATTGCAACGCCTCATGAATGTGAGAAAATCTGTTCTTTTCCGGCTTGTCTGCATACTGCCCGATTGAACTGTATATTTCTTTGTAGTGATAGCCACCAATGAACCCGTTAATGAGCCTGATACACGAAGGATCAATCAGAAGACCATCGATGATATTTAGTTGAGATTCAACGCTTTCCTTCCTCGCTTCCCAGTTCTGCTCGCTCGGTATGATCTGTATGCCGGTTGCTTCGCTAATCAGCATTGAATTTGAAGTAAAACCGCCGCCAGCCTTACTATACTTTGCTTCTCCTGCAGGATCGCCCCAATCCATGTATTTCTTGACGTTCGGAAAGAGAAGATTGCACTGCATTTGCACCATCTTAGCAAAGTCAACAATACCTATTTTATCATTATGAAACTCAGCAAGAATATGAACACGCCTTGCTGATGGTATTTGAAGGACAACACATGCGGGCATATTTCCGCTATGGTCCCAACCGCGCCATAACTCGTCACACACGCACGGAATATGTTCTACAGATACATGGTGATTCCGCTTGAAATTGTTGTAAACAAGTTTCCCTTGTACTACGATGCCCGGCATACCGTCAATGTACGTGGCTATCCAGTCCTTATTGTCGCGGTAATCCTGTTTCAGATCGTCATAGTAGCCCGGTCTAAGGTTTGCTACGTTCTCTTTCGGAGGTTGCCAGAATCCCTCATGGTTCTCAAGCGGTTCTTTCGACTGCATAGGTCCGGGGCATCCATTCATCCATTTGAAATCCGAATAGGTAGGATGTTCAACGTCCGGCGGGTTTGTCGTTTCAATGCCAAATCGTACTAGCGATTTCCGGGGATACCGGCCTATCCTATTCTTTAGCATCCTTTTGATTTCTTCCGCTACCTCTATGCTCTCATCAATCCAGTATCCGGTGACTTCGAGAGATTTAAACTTTTTTACATCGTCTGGATTATCGCACGATCGAAAAAGGATTTCTGCCGTGAAACCTTCGGGATAGTTAAGGATATAGATGTTTTCCTGCTTCTTGTGCTGTCCCCAGGGGAACCAGTCAAAGACGGTCCTCATGGTTGTATCTCTCAATTCAGGATAGGTATTACGGACAACGACCCATCTTGTATTTTTCATCTTGTATTCTTCAAAGAGAAATTGCGGGAGATAGTAACAGATTTCCCATGTGGCTGCGCTCGTCTTGCCTGAGCCCACCGGACCTACAACACAGCGTATCTGTGCGCCTGATTCGTGAAATGCTCTCAGGGTAGGTAGTGGAACGTATTGTTTCAGGTTTTCAGCAGCTTCACTCATTCAGTGTCTTCCCTGCGATCTTTGGCTTTCTAATCATATCCGGCTTCATAACAATAACCGATCCTCTTAGCTCCTGCTTTTCTGCCGGTTCGTCCCCTCTGAGCTTCATCAGGTATTGCAATGAGTCCGGCTTATCGTAGAGTTCATACTCGATTTGAGAGTTCTTATAGATCGTCTCGCCATCCTTACTCTCTGAAATGGTGGTTTTCTCTTTGACCTTCTTGATTGCCAGGAGTTTCTTTTTCTTAATTGAGTCAAACGGAATTGCCTGAATCTCGCCGCCTTCAGCAACACTCATGTAATCATCGATGGACGAGAAGCCGATTGCGGCCAAATGCTCGACTATCTTTTTGAAGGGAGCGAGCTTGTTGAGGATCTCTTTGTTTTCTTTTTCGATTATCTCTGCTGCTAAGATTGCACCTTCAGCATTTGCTGTCATGTCGAAAGTGTATCACTCGACGGTTTTGTCGAACAGTGATCATATAGTGATAATATGGGGATAGATTACAGATTTTTTGTTGACTTTAAGGTCTTTTTTGCCCTATTTTCTTATTTAGAGCTTTTTCTTTTACACTTTTCGCAATAACATCACTCATTTTAATCCAGCGCATAAATTCAGCCTTTGACATCATACACTGGCCTGAAGGTAGATAATGTATGATTTTTGACATTCCATATTTCTTTTTCCATCTACGGATTTTATTCCATGCTATTTCGTAATCCTGTGATAATCCTATAAGCGGCCTGAGATATTCAATAATGCCTTTTCTGCTCGTTACTATATCGTCTTCGCCCAATTCTTCACCTCCAATTTATCTTACACTTGATATTATTTGCTGAATCATAACAGGGTTAGTATTCATTATGCGGCTCTCCCTGACAATATTTCAATCGTTGTATTGAGCGCCCGGATCTTCTCCTCATAACTCACCACTACCGCCCGTAATTGTTCGACAATTGATGTTTCTTCCTGTCTGATTTCTGTCATTTCCACTTTAGGCGCCGCTTGTTTTATCTCTTTCAACCAGTTCGATATGGTTGTTGCTGATACCCCGTATTTCTTGCCGATTATAAATTTATCCGCATCAGACAGAGGTAAACCCATCGCTTGAGCTTCCCTGATCGCCATAGCCTTCTTTTCCTTTTTAATACACGCCGCGCATAATTCCCTTGCCACTGCATATTTATCCGGGTGATTTTTACAGGCTTTATGTGAGCCTTTAATTTCTGTTGCCATATCATCAACCTCCTTTTTGAAATGTCGAGTACAAAGACCATCACGGACAGGCCATCTGTCGCACCCCTCGACCTTGCATTTCGGACGTGGTTTATCTATATTTTCAGGCTTTCTTTCAGATCCACCCCTGTTTTCCGGCCTTTCTTCGCCTGTATCCTTGTAATAATTTCTCATGTACTTTCTTGCCGTTTCTTTAGCGATGTTGAATTTTCTCATCAACTTGCGGACGCTCGTTCCTTCCTGAATAGCCTTTTGAATTCCTAATATGGTTTCTTGCGGTAATACGTTCATCTTTTCCTCGGGAATATTTTGTGGAATATTTTGAACCGATTTTGATACTGGTTTATATTCCGTCCCGCACATGAGACATCGCGGGACCGACCGTCTCAATTCCCGGTCATATTGCAACGTGATATTCGGACTCCCGCATTTTTGACAGATCATGTTCATATTTCTGTCACCTCGATGCGGACCATCGGCTCATCGCCATACATTTTTGTTGCGACTGAATGATATATTTGTGAGTCGTCGTGATATACAATGCCCTTCAAACTATCTAAAATTAATTTTTTAAGATTGTCCAAATCGGGACGTGAGACGTGGGGCATATCGCGGAATTTTTCTCTTACCTGACCGGTTTTGTCATAGTGCGTTTTTGGTCGAGGCATAAAAAACTTGAGATTCAGAGAAACAGGTATTCCCTGACCAATTAAACGCGGGCCCTGTTCAAGCACCTGACACGCCACGTTGTTTTTAGCTGTCCGGCTATCCTTTGGGTCATATGCTCCGACAAAATTGCCTCTACGGTAAAATTTCGGCCTTCCCTGCGCCTTTGGAATCCCGCGATAGATGAATTCCTGTGTTGTCATTTCTCCACCTTCACTATCTTTTCAGCTTCGGGATATTTGCAGATTTTTCCGGTTGTTACCATAATCCCGTTTTCATTACCTGATAATTTTACACACTCCTTATATCCCCACTCATCAAAATATTCCGTGAGATAGCGATAAAAATTCTCGATGGAAAGTTGAGAATCAAAGACGTTTGTAAGACTTGCATTACTATCCAATTCGTGATAACAGTAATTCAGATAATCGTCAAATACTTCCGGTTCATGCTCTTGAAACCACTTACGAGTTTCATAAGAGGTTTCACCGTTGAGGGAGGATAGAAATATTAACCCGCTTTCCGTAATCCAAACATCAGATAATCTTGGATGTTTTTTTATTTTCATCACTGCTGTAAAAAACTGGTCAATCTTGCTCATTAGACCTCCTTCTCTTTCATATCTTTTATCGTCTGTCAAGTGGACAAGAAATGGTTTGTCTATACAACCAATCCCACCTTTACCAGTACAATAATAGCCGCATACAGGACACTGAATATCTTCAACTTGGTTCTTCTTACCCATCACCGATGCAAAGAATTTGTTCATTTAGACCTCCGGTACAAAAACATCGTCATAGTATTCTTTTTCCCATCGTTCCTGATCTGATTCAGATGCCGTAAAAACTCTATCTGTTTTGTGCCTGATTAAATGTTCAAACATACATGACCAGTGCCATATCCCGTCACGGTCTTGAGTTCTTCGCCAACCATTGTCACGTAATTTTTCCCATATCAGGTGATACTTCTCACCCGCTTCCTGTTTGTCGGCAAACAAAGCGTTTCGTGCGCCCTCTGACATCTTGAGTGTTTCAAAGAAAAAGTCCTTGTCCAGTCCTAAAACATCTGTCCAATGTCGTGCCTTATCTTTCATCCACGGGTCATGCGGCTTTCCTTTCCACTTCTCAATAAAGGCTTTCATATCTGGTGATACATCGACTTTTTCAAAACTCATGGCATCATCCTCTTTATTTTTTCGATTTGCGCTAAATCTTCAGGGGAGAGGTTTGTTAGCTTAGATGGTACTTGAGTATATTCATCTTCCCAGCCCTTCGCATTAAGCCACGTTGCCGGATATGGAATATATTGCCCGTTGTCCTTCAACCAATCTTGTGAGGTCTTGGCCTGCTCTATTTTGGAGATGATAGTCTCTAAGAGCTGCTCGCTCGGATTGATTTTAGACCAGGCCTTTTCTGCTTGGCCTTTTGATTTCTTCTTTGGATATACTGACCAAAATCTTTTAAATCTATTTTCATTTATATTTTCATTTCCATTTCCATTTCCAGAGGAGAGTCGGTAGGCGTGAGCCTCCGACGAATAGGACTTTTCTTTCTTTATTTCTTTCTTTATATCTTTATCTTTATCTACTTCTTCTTTATATACTTCTTTAGCTGTAGGTGCCTCTGTAGGTGCCTCTGTAGGTTGCTTACTATATCTTTTAGTCCAATTACTTGATAATTCTATGAATTTTGGAATTTTGATTGATACTGTTAAATCATCTGTAAAAGTTAGAAAAAACCTGCTACGGGTTTGGAAGTAATTCAGTATTCCTTCGATGGTCCTCCACTTCCTCCTAAGCTTCCTTTCAAGATACTTTTTTGAGACCGTGAGATTGCCTTCTTTAAGGTGTGAAAATTCTGCCCCATAGATTTCCAATATCGTCCAGAAAACTACAGGTGCAGAATCTCCAAATTTATCCCATGCGTCAGAATAATCAGGATCGTCATGTGATCCGGTTGAATGTTTAAACCATTCCATTACTCACCCTTCATCCATTGTTTATTAAATCTCGGTTTAATTTGTTTTATCTGGAACGCGGGAGCTTTCACCGAGACAAACTCCCAGAGAAAAGGTCGTCCTGAACCACTATTTTTAATGCCTCTGGGATATTTCTTTTTGCCTGCCTAAAATATGTAGGCTTTAACTCAATTCCTATACCTTTTCTTCCGGCTGAAACAGCCCCATATACTTCAGAACCAACACCCATAAACGGAGTTAAAATAACCTCTTGAGCATTAGACCATAAGACTATACATCTATCAATTACATCTAACTGTAGTGGATGTATGTGCTTTTCATCTTCTTCGTCTTTGGCTTCCTTATATGGTAATACCCTGTTAATTCTGATATCATCCCAAAACGAAGAGGCATATTGTCTCCATATCCAATGGGAATAGCGGTTCTGTATCTGGTTGCCTTTATAGTTGCGATATGGCAAAAGATCGGCTGGTATTTGCCGTTCTCCGGCATATTCTGTGAGTCCGTGAGGGTGAGTTATGGGAACTTTGTTTTCTCCCTTCCTACGAAAGACGAGAAGATAATCGGCGCTAGCGACGCTACACTTGGAACTATCTTCCACTATTGTCTTGTGTGCCAAATTCTTTGCCATTGTCCTGTTCCTAACACCCAACGGTTCTTTCCATACACAGTAACGGGCAATATATCTAAACCCTATCTTCTCATGTAGCCTGATAATGTCCCCAGGGAAATCAACAAGATAATCTGTACCAGAATTACCAGACGGTACATCCATGCAGTGAACACATGTCATACGCCCAGGAAGGGTCAGCCTGAAAAGTTCTCGTACCACAAACTCATAATGCTCAAAAAACTCTGTATAATTTCTAGCGTTTGATAAGTCACGTTCAGACGATGAGTAATGATATAGACCACCGAACGGCGGAGAATAAATCGACAGGTGTATACTTCCCGGTTTCAGATCCTGCATAACTTCGATGCAATCACCCTGATATATCGCGTATTGATCGGTCACAATGCTTTCAGCTACAGCCATGATGGAACCTCCGTTTGATTTTTAAATACCGTCTTATTTTTAATGCCCATAGAATCGTTCATGTGTTCCACTAACTCGGTAAACATTCGATCTGCTGCCAGCGATTTGCGTTGCAGATTTTTGAGTACCGACATACCACCCTCGGTTGTTACAATATCCACTTTAACCGGTCTGGTCTGACCGAATCTCCAACAACGTCTAACCGATTGATAATATTGTTCAAAGGAATGAGAAGGAAAAAACGTCTCATGATTGCAGTGTTGCCAGTTCAACCCGAATCCGGCTATCTTGCTTTTGGTAATTAAGACCTTGATTCGCCCTTCGCTGAAGTCTTTGAGTTTTTCTTCTTTATGTTCGTCAGAATCACTACCAGAGACTTGAACAGACCCAGAGATCATATTTTCAAGAAGATCACCCTCATCGTTCAGATGACACCACACAACAGCTATGCCATTGTTGCTTACTAATTCTGCTACCTTTTCACATCGTTGTGTTAGTGTTTGTCTTAATTCTTGTCTTTGTTCAAAAAGACCCATAGCGGGACGAATGAATAGTTCTCCCGGTAATGGATCCCTGTTTTTTACAAGGTGTTCTTCTTCAATAAGATCAGGCAAGATAAAACGACCATCATCAAATCCTAAGTCAGATGGTTTTCTGCACGCCCTAGACCATGAGCATATCCACTTCCAAAAAGCATTTTCGGCATGTTTCTTAAACCGCCATTGTGGAGCGCTCCCACCTGTTTTTATCCAGTGCCTTTTGGTGTCCACCGTTCCTTGCTCGTTTTTAAAGAACCTAGTCAGCATATCCATGAACCCAAGTTCACCCAAAGCCTCAGAAGTAGTTCCTAATTCAATAAAATCGTTTGGCGCGGCTGTTGCGGTACAGAGAAGGCGGTATTTTTTTGTCCTCAAGAACTCTGTTACTATTGCCTTTCGGGAGCCATCAAAGTTTTTCAAGATGCTGCTTTCGTCGCAAACAACAGCTTCATAATCTGTTGTATTAAATAGGTGGAGTCGCTCGTAATTGGTTACGGTTAGCTTACCCTTAGGTCTTCCATCTTCTGACCTGAGACACTCTATTCCGAACTTCGTGCCTTCATTCACTACTTGATAAGAAACAGCCAACGGCGTTACTATCAATACGTTTCCATTTGTTTTTCTGATAATATTGTCTGACCACACGAGATACATGGGTGTTTTGCCTAAACCGCAATCAGCAAATATGGCAGACCTACCCTTTTTGATAGCATATTCAACAAGGTTTTTTTGAAAATCAAAAAGATAATCCGGCATGTATACCGGTTCAAATCCGTCAAACGTACCTAGTTGAGATTTGCCGTCAAGAAATTCAGCATAGTTCATAGCCACCTCACCGATATGCCCAATTCTTTCGCCCTTTCAATCTCTTTCTGTGTTCCCTTACTGTTCTCTGAGTTCGGTAATATCCACACCTCCTCGGACACTTCCAGCCATGCCATAGAATATCGGTAGTAATCCTCGATGGTAAGATCAGCATAGAATTGAAATTGATGGTCAAGAAAAGGACAGAATGGTTCGTGCCCCCGCTTAACGAGGTCAGCGCAAAACCTGATACCATCCCTGATGTTATTTAGACACCCGATGATATTATTATCTGAATATCTCCCAGCTACATAGATGCGCATTTCACCCTCCAATCCTTTTTCCCTGTTCTTTTCTGAAATATATAATTACCTTCCCACATGGAATTAGCCTGAACTTCATAGACCTTTTCCTTGCCGTCAAAGTAGAAAAAGAGATATGCGTTCATGTGGCCTCCTTATGTGGCTCTCTGTATTTTCTTCACCCAATTCTCCTTTACCCCTCGATAAACTCTATTCCCGGAACCGGCGATTTTCCCTTGATTGACCGCGCCAGGTTATTTATTGCCGTCTGATCAAATGTGAGCAGATTTTTATATTGATGATTGACAGAGATGAAGCGAATTGCCGCCATTAAATCTGTACCCTTCCCGCTCCAGCGTTTTGTGAATAGGCGGTTATCCACTTTCGGGACCGTCTTTTCAACCACCGGAGGCGGGACATATATTTCTTCTTCAATAATAGCCTGGGCTTCTTCTTTATTGCCTTCTGCTTCAGCCTGCAATGCTTCCGCAAGCCTCCTTTCTTCCTCGGCTTTCCGTGCTTCTTCCCTGAGTCTTGCTTCCTCAGCCTGTCTGATCTTTTCCTGTTCGGTCAGATACCGTTTACCTTCGCCCTGAAGATACTTTTTTGCTTCTTCCAATGGTTTCTTTAGTTCTTTAATAAGGTCCACAATGCTCTTATGTAATTTTGCCGCGGCATCCCTTCTCGGTTCTAATTTCTCATCAATGGCTTTCAGGCGTGAGTTAATGTCCTTGATAGTAGTATCTGCCATAGCCATTGATTCTGAATCGACCACGTGGAATATTGAGATGGGCGCCAGGTATTTTTGCGTCTCTTGCCTGATCTCTATAACTTCCGGTTCCTCGTTTGTTACGTCAATAATGCGAGCGGTGTTACTTTCCATTGTTTCCTCCTAAATTATTTACTTTCCAGCGATGCCACACAAGGCAGGACAGAATAATGTTTCTATCCGTCCGGTCTCTGTACGGGAATAGCCGGTAATTCCTTTCATCAATTTTTAATCCGTACCTTTCAACCGGTTCGGGTATACAAAGCGATTGAAAAGCTGTCTGTAACGCCGTCCAGGGTTCGAGATTTCCTGTCTTTATCTCGACCAGCGCTTTTTTACCGTTCAACTCACAATATTTATCAGGGGTACACGCTATCATGTACGTAGCGTTAAATACGGGTGTTTCAGAGTCAATCAACACAAACTGATTTTCCCGCTTGAATCGCCGGTATGTTTCGAGATAGGGAAGGTCAACAGGATCAACGGACTCCTCTACAAGATCGTCGATATCGTCAAGGTGAAATATTAAATGTCTACGGGTTCCGTTGTCTCGGCCTTCCTCGGTGTACCATTCGGTATTGATGACCCCTTCCGCTTTCAGTAATTGCGTAGGTGAGGTCAGCTCCCTATCATCCAAATAGTATTTGTGTTCAACCGGATCGAAGCGGAAATCAGGCATTACGCGGCCTCGTTTAGATAGGCATTAAGTTTTTCTATAACCTGAGACGCTTCACCTTTTGTCAGTTCCTTTGTGCTTTCGACCCTGCGTCCGATGATTTCCTCGATATAGTCATAGAGTTTTTCCTTCTCAAATCCTGTTTTTGAATACATCGCATGCACGGCTTTTGTTTGAGGTTCACTTGCCGGAGAGTCCGGGTCTTTTACCTGTGATTTTGATTGAGGTTGTTTAGGTTCCCCTTTTGGTGTTCCCGAAGCCACAAGATCGGCCTGTGCCATTTCCTCGAAAGTATAAAGCCCATTGAAATTAAGCGGGAACGCTTTTCTTAATGCCTGAGATTCAGCAACCTTGCCGAGCATGACGCGCGGCATTTTCTTCCACATGAATCCCAACTGTTCGCCGGGGTAATATTCATCCCAATATGCCGTTGCCGACACGGTGTAAATATCGCCCGTATTGGGGTCTACTCTACGTACAGTAGCCTTCGCCCATTCGGGATAGTTACCTACCTTCGGGCCATATTCAACGTCTTCCTGTCCTCTGTACTGTCCTGATGCTTCGGCCTGAGAGCGCATAAAATCAATGCCACACTGAAATGTTGCTTTACCTGCTCTTTTAACAAAATGGATTAATCTGTCGAGGGGATGCACGCCGCGTCTTCTGCACTCAAAGAAAAAGAGTTTTAACTCATCGTCTGTGGCGCCGAGCGCGACGGTGTTTTTGATAAGCGCCACCTGTTCCTGTGTGATAGTTACCTCACCCAATGCAGACACTTTGTTTTCCTGTACTGCCAATCCTTCGTTACTCATTGTTTCCTCCTTATTCTTTTGGTTCAAATCCTTCACAAGCATAATTTTCTGGTAATGTCTCTGACTCAATGCCATTCAGCGTACAAACCCCCGCCAAATCATCATGCCAAGCACAGTCGATACAGGTTTCTTCGTACATATTTACCCTGCCTTTCTTCTATCCACTTCATCATTGAACTCGCAATCATCATTCCACAATGTTTCCGTCACATCCCTTACAATCTCAGGCGGGAAATCAGACACAGGCTTATTGTTGATGGTTTCTATGACAGGGACCACTTCAATTTTTTGCCCTACTCTGTATCTGTCAACCCGGTATTCCACATCCCATGTAATGCTTGTCTGTTTACTCATGATTTGCTCCTTTACAATGTTCCCTATGTTCCAATAATTCATAATCCACCGTGACGCTCTTACCGTTCACATTGATGGAAAATATCTTCTCACCGCATGAATGGCAGTGCTTGACCCTAAAATTAGGTAACTTTTCTATACGTTCCTCGATAATTCGTGCTATTTTGAGTTCAGGCATGGCTTATCCGCTCTTCATTACCTTTTTCGCTGGCTCAGTCACTGGTGAACCTCCCCGCTCTTAACAAGGCCGGTCTGAATATTACGACTGTCAACCTCCTTGTCGGCTTTCTTCTTTCTGTTTCCTGACCATGTAAGATGCGTTTTCTTCATGCCTAATCCGCGCATGATACCTGAGACGATCCATCGTCTGACTGCTTCGGGTTTCTTTGCCATCTTATTATCCTCCTTTTCTTTTGTTGAGGGACCGTTTCCACGCGGCCCCTCTCCGGGCACATCAGTATTGATCTCTTCAACCACCTCCTTTTTGACGAGATAAGGTTCTATTTCTGGACTTGTAGGAGTATATTCAAATCTCATAGGTTTATAGGATTCCTTTTGCACCGTTCACAGTCCGCTTTTGACGCCACTTTACAGAGTGAGCAGAAGAAGAAACCAAAACAGACGCCGATGAATAGGGCAAGAATCATCATCATCTGAATAACCCCGCAACAATGCACAGGGCGCCCCAAAACAAAAGGAACAATGCCAAGCCCGTATAGATAATCTCTCTCATTTCTTCACCTCATAATCTTTGACGTACAAGAAACCTTTATTCCCTATCCGACAATAGTTGCCGACCGGATCACATTTTTGAAGGTCTATTTCAATCTTAGAAGGTACTTTTGGTTCGGGTGCAGGTTGGCAGCCCATAAGAAGAAGGGATACTATAAGAAAAAGTCGAATCATTTTTTGCCCCGCCTTTCTTCACACCACTTCATCGGCCTTTCTATCCATATGATTTGAAAATGCCGGACGCCTTTTCTTTTCTTTCTTGTGACCTTTCGGATACCGCCGCATATGCCTGTAGCCTTGAAGAAAATCTTCTATTTTGGCAAGCTCGGTATAGGGAAGTTTCTTGTCTACAATCGTGCCGATAACTTCTTTCTCTGCATCCGTCAGTTTTCTACTGAAGGTCATTTTTTCTTTGTTCCAGAACATGCTCCCTCCTTGTTTTGTAGTATTTACTCGCACAAATTTCGTATGCGATAAAATCTGCGGTCATGTTCATACCTCACCAATAACGGTGACTTTCTTGCATCTGACCTTAGTTATATCTGTCGGATATACAACGATGTCTTTCAGTGCTACCTTGCACTTCAGAACTTTTCCTTGATTGTAACTCAGTGCCATTTCGGGAGTGGGAGAGAGGTGGAGCCCGTTACCGCACTGGATATTCTTGTCGGGGTTCCAGTCGGGGCAGGTTACAACACCCTCATACTTGATTTTGCCCGTGTAAAAATCACAGAGAGTTTCAGGATTGACGGATTTGTAGAGGAACATGGAATCGCCATCTATGTTCTCTTGGTGGATTGTCTTGAATGATTTAATATCGTGTTTGGCTTGTTTTGCTTTGACGATATGGGCCGTTTTATCGTGATGTTTCAGGTTTTTGAGATTGTGTATCCTCAACAAGGACGATTCTTGGATGAGATTTTCGATCACCGCATTGTCACAGGCATACTGGATCACCGCATTGCCACAGGCATACTGGATCACCGCATTGCCATAGGCACGCTGGATCACCGCATTGTCATAGGCACGCTGGATCACCGCATTGCCATAGGCACGCTGGATCACCGCATTGCCATAGGCACGCTGGATCACCGCATTG
>CAZMPB010000008.1:0-44076 GCA_964567775.1 uncultured Bacteroidales bacterium | reverse complement strand
GTAAAACCCCAGGTGGACAAATATATTTTCCCTGACGGGAAAGCCATATTCTTACTGGCCGAAGGCCGCCTCGTGAACCTTGGCTGTGCTACCGGACATCCTTCTTTTGTGATGAGCAATTCGTTTACCAACCAGACACTTGCCCAATTAGACCTATGGAAGAACAAGGATGTTTACAAAATTGGTGTTTACCGCCTGCCGAAATATCTGGATGAAGAAGTTGCAAGGCTGCATCTGGAGAAGATAGGGGTGAAGCTGACGAAACTATCGCAGACGCAGGCCGATTATATCGGTGTTCCCGTTGAAGGGCCTTATAAGGCTGATCATTACAGGTACTAAATTCTATCTAAAAGAAAAGCAATAGTCTTACTGTAAGTGTATTATCTTAATATTAAAACCGGATATTTGAACAATACCCGGTTTTTTAGCTTATAGTTTATAACTTTTCTGATTAAGTGTTCGCATTTTAAACAAAACAATATATTTTTGTTCTTAATCAGATACGGATAAAAGTTTTTTTATGACTCCAAAAAAATCAGCCAACGAACGCACTTTTCAGGGTGAACTTTTTAAGATAATCGAACGGATTATTACTCAGGAAAAGGAAATTCATTTTGAGAAAATTACTCAGGAGGAAAATATCGGTGTGGGACCAAAACAGCGATTTGCCGACGGACTGCTGTATTCAAGCGCATTTAAAAACCGCCGTGTGCTTTTTGAACTGAAGAATACCGGATGGGACGCAACAGATGAGGTTTTGGTAACAGATGCAATGCATAAGGCACTTGATGCAGGCATAGAATATTACGTATGCGGAACACCCCGCCAGTTGGTTATTTTCAAAACTTTTGAGCCAAATACTACTATTTACGAAAGAAAGAAGAAAATATACACCATATCGAATATTAAAAAAGACGATGAGGTGCTTCTTTCCTCCTATGAGAAGATTATTTATCCTGAACTGAAAAAATTTCTGAAAGACCTCAGTGATCTGATTAATGATTTCAGGGAAATTACATGGGACAGCATTGATAAGTTTTTTATTAATAAATTATCAGCATACATACTCGAAGCTTCCGCTGAAATGTTTGAAGCCATGTATGAAAAAGTCAGCAGCGATAAAAGGTTGAAAACAGAATTAAGGGAATACTTACGAAGTCAGGATGTTTTCAACGTCAGCATGAACTTCGATTTAAGCGATATTTATAAAATCTGCCAGCTTTCAAATTATCTGTTGTACCTCAAAATAATGTTCTATTCATATTTGCAGAAAGAGGTACCTGCTTTGAAACTGAGACCGTTGCAGATTCCCGAAGATAAAAAACTGCTCAACCAAACATTGCGCTCGCGCTTTGATGATGTGCTTCATCACGATTTTGAACTGATTTTCTCAGAAAATGTTTTAGACAAATTTGAATTCGAATCTGCTTACATAAAGGTTTTAAAAAACAATATTGAAACCATCAGGCGTCTTAATTTTAATGAACTCAATGCCGATATTATAGGAGCTATCTATAATACACTTATAGATAATCAGGAACAGCACGACCGCGGACAGCATTTTACCAATACTTACGAAGTGGATATTGTGAATGCATTTTGTATTAATGAAAAATCAAAATTCATTTTTGACTCAGGTTGCGGAGCAGGTACTTTTCTTGTCAGGGCGTATTACTTTTTAAAATATTATCATCCGGATCTGACCCATGAAGAATTGCTCGAAAGGTTGTGGGGGGTAGAAATAGCTCCGTTTCCCGTATTTCTTTCCACTATGAATTTGTCGCTGCTGAACATCAAGGCATTTGATAATTATCCGACCATCATACATAAAGATTTTTCTCAGGTTACCACTAAGTATTCAAAACACGGCTATTTCCTGAACGAGAGCAAGGCATTTAAGGTAAAAAATATTGATGGTAAAATCTGTGACGTAACAATTCCTTCTTTTGATACTTGTGTGGGTAATCCGCCATATATACGTCAGGAACTTATTGAAAATAAAGAGATATGGAATGACCTCGCTGATATAGAACACGGGATAAAAAAAATTAACCAGCAGAGTGATTTGTATGTGTATTATTTGATGCACACCATGTCGTTTCTGAAAAACGGCGGGCGTTTGGGTTATGTTATTTCCGGTTCATGGCTCGATGTGTCTTTTGGAGCAGGTTTTCAAAAATTTTTGTTAGATCATTTCAAAATTATTGCCATAATTGATAATCAGAAAAAAAGAAGTTTTGAAACCGCTTCAATTAATACGGTAATTTTAATTCTTGAAAAGTGTGATGATTCTGTTGAACGTGAGAACAATACAGTGCGTTTTGTGCGAGTTTATAATCACTATGATGCTCTGTTGGGAACGGAAAATAACGGAGAACGTGCGAAAAGCGCTATAAAATTTGCTGAAAAGATGGAGCAAACAAATAAAGTCACTAAAACAAATGATTTTCATATTAATGTAATCAGGCAAAAAACACTGGAAAATGATTCCACTTTTGAAGGCAAATACGAAAACGGTCATTGGGGGGCTAAATACCTGCGCTCGCCCGAGATTTTTGAAAAAATGCTTTCTGTAGGCAAAGACAGTTTTATAAAAGTGAATGATGTTGTTGACATCAAAAGAGGTTTTACTACAGGTGCAAATGAGTTTTTTTACTTAATTGACCATACCGATGCGGTATTTAGAATGCCCGACAATGAATACCTTTATACGTTTGGCGTGGAACGCAAAGAACATAAAAACTTCTGGAAAAAATACGGATGGTACTGGAGTGAGTTAAGGAATCATCATTATATCATCGAAAAATTTTATACGAGGCCACTTTTTAAAACACAGTCGGAGGCCGACTATCTTGACGTTAATTTATCGAACCTGAAATATTGTGTATTGATATGCAGCGAAAGTAAGAATGAACTTGCACGGCTGCGAAGCAAATTGCTTGAATACATCGAAGAAGCTGAAAGCAAACAATTTGAATTAAACAAACGGCCCAGTTGTTCGGGACGAAAAGAATGGTACGATTTGTCGGCCTCAGCAGTAACGGGTGATTATATTTTTCCCTCAAAAATAGGCGAACGCTTTCGCCTGATTGATAACCGTGATGCAAAAGTATTTTGTGATAAAGTAAATTATGCGATAAAAGTTAAAGAAGACTTTGAAGAATATTCTGATATTATTTTTTTGATTTTAAACAGCATTTCATTTCGTTTTATGGTAGATTTGTTTTCTCGTCAACTTACTGGTAGCCAAACATTGAGCGATGTAGATGTTAATGTTGTAGAAAAAACACTGATCATTAATCCTGTATTGCTTAAACAAAAGAAGAATGAGTTGGCACAAATTTATAAATCATTGAAAGGGCGGGAGCAGGGTACTATTTTTGAAGAGGTAAAACAAAATGACCGCAAAAAGCTTGATACCATAATTTTTGAAGCAATTGGATTAAACGCATCTGATGTGGATATTCTTTATAATGAAGCCTGCAAATATGTTTCCGACAGGAAGGAAAAATCAGAATCATTGAATACTTCGAAAGTTAAAAAAAAGCTCACTTATGATGAGGCCTTGCAACTGGTGAAAGAACGTTTTAGCGAGGTGAAAAAATATAAAGACCTTATTAAGAATATGGATTGCAATAAGTTCTTTATCCCGGAATGGAAAGCAAAATATCCAAAAGACAGTTTTGGTTCGATGAACTTGTTTGAATCATATAATGTATATTTCACAGAAGGCAATAAACAGAAAATACTTAGTTTTAGCAATTCTGCACAACAGATGTTGTTTGAATTTTTAAATGTTTCGCTTGATGTTAAAGGAATAAAGATAGACTTACCCACAGAAGAGTCAGATTGTATTGAAGTATTAAATTTTTTAAGAAAGGATTTTACAAATTATGGTCCACAAATTAAAAATTTTCTCAAAATAAACAGATGTAAGGCCAATTATGTAAGCATTTACAGAGATTTACTTTTATCTTGATAAAGGAAATATTAAAACAATTTTGGAACTTTGTTAACTCTCCATTTAGAAAAAATTGCAAAATTTATATTTTAAAAACCTTATGTCGAAAAAGCCATATCAGTTTATAAAAAACTCACTGCTTGTAGCTTTTATCTCACTGGCTTTTTCGTGTGCAAACATTGTCGCTCCCACCGGAGGCCCTAAAGATATGACTCCTCCGGTAGTAAAAAAATGCGAACCGCTTAATTACTCGGCCAATTTTACCGGAAAAAAGATCCGCATTACTTTTGATGAATATGTCGTCCTCGAGGATCAGGTAAACCAAATTGTTGTTTCGCCACCCACCGATGAAGAAGCAAAATTCAATATCAGCGGCAAGTCCATTGTGATAGACCTGCCTGAAAAATTAAGCGATTCTGTCACCTATTCCATTTATTTTGGCGAATCGGTAAAAGATCTTAATGAAGGCAATCCGCTCAGTGGCTATGAATTCGTTTTTTCAAAAAGTAATATTGTGGATTCTTTAAGCATACAGGGATACGTATATGATGCCCTGACCCGGGAAGCTCAAAAAAGTATTCTTGTCATGCTCTATACTTCCGATGATGATTCTGTTCCGATAAAGAGCAGGCCACTGTATATGACCAAAACCAATGCAGCAGGTAAATTTTTATTGAAAAACATCCGGAAAGATAAGTACAAAATATTTGCGCTTAGTGACATGAATGCCGATATGATGTTCAACCAGCCGACGGAATCTATTGCTTTTGCTGACAGTATGATCACCTCCCAATATGTTTCGACAAAGCCGGATACTGCCTCAAAAAAAGATGATTCCACCTTTGTAAATCAGGATTCACTTTTGCAAAAAGAAGTCATCCGCAATACAATATTATATTTATATACCCAGCAGGATACCAACCAGCAACTTTTAAAAGCCAGAGCCGATACATACCGGCAGTTTAAGCTTATTTTTAAAAATCACGTCAGGGATCTGAATGTCAGCGTTACAAATAAACAACTGCCCGAAAACTGGAAAATTGATGAATATTCATCAGGCAGGGATACCCTCACCTGCTGGCTGAGCGACCCCGATCTGGATACATTAAAATTGATCATTACTGATAAAGGAATCATTGTAGATACTGCCGAAATTGCGCTAAAGCAAAAATCGGATGTGCAAAAACCTGGTAAAAGGCCATCCGGCAAAGGTTTTGCCGATACTGATGAGTGGAAAAAACTTGGCATTTCATCAAATGCATCCGGATCAACTCTCTTTCCTTATTATTTGCCTGTCCGCCTGAAATTGTCGAATCCCATAGCAAAAACGGATTTTTCAAAAATTGTGCTTGAAGAAAAAATCGATAGTGTTTTCAAGGAAATCAAGCCGGATGCTATTTTGCCTGATGCTAATGTGAAAAGAATTTTCAATATAAACTATAAATGGGAAACTGAAAAAAAATACAGGCTTTTGGTTTTACCCGGAGCGTTTACTGATATTTACGGGCTTGTCAATGATAGTCTTTTAGTCAATTTTTCAGCCGATAGTCCTGAAAATTACGGACGATTGTTATTTACAATGAAACAAAATGAGAGCAGTAAATCATATCTTGTTCAGCTTTTAAAAGAAGATAAGTCTATCGTTGAACAGAGGCCGGATAAACTTAACCAGCAGATTCTGTTCGAAAACCTGAGCCCTGCCGATTACCGTATCCGCATCGTTCAGGATGAAAACAATAACGGAAAATGGGATGGCGGTGATTATTTTCAAGGACGCCAGCCGGAATCAGTATTTTATTTTCCTCAGATTATTAACATCAGGGCGAACTGGGACACGGAATATGAGTTTGTATTGTAATTAAGAAGGTTTGTTTTACAAACTTTTTATTTTGCCGTAAAAATAAATATTAACTTTTATTAACATTATTTCAAAATCAATTTTAAATTTGCAAAAAAATTTGAGCTATGAATATTTCACATATTGAACACATTGGAATTGCGGTTAAAAATCTTGAAGAAAGCATAAAATACTACGAAAACGTATTGGGTTTCAAGTGTTATGCAGTGGAGGAGGTGGCTGAACAGAAAGTCAAAACTGCATTTTTTATGGTAGGTCAGACGAAAATCGAATTGCTTGAATCGACGGATCCGGAGGGACCTATTGGAAAATTTATTGAGAAAAAAGGCGAAGGTATTCATCATCTGGCTTTTGCAGCCAAAGATCTTGAATCTTCCTTGAGTGAAATGGAATCAAAAGGTGTTCAACTGATCGATAAAACGCCCCGCAAAGGGGCTGAAGGTCTGCATATTGCCTTTTTACACCCTAAATCAACATTGGGTGTACTGACCGAATTATGTGAAGACAAAAACAAAAAGTAATCCGCAAGGATATTTGCACTGAACAAAAAAGAGTATCATAAATTCCTGAATTAAAATAAAATAAAAAAATTTTAATATGGCATTACAAGACAAAATAAAAGGACTGCTCGACAAGCGGGAACTGGCAAAACTCGGCGGAGGCCAAAAACGCATTGATTCACAGCACAAAAAAGGAAAACTCACGGCGAGGGAAAGAATAGACATGCTGCTGGATGAAGGCAGTTTTGAGGAGTTTGATATGTTTGTTACCCATCGTTGTACAAATTTTGGGTTGGAAAAAGAAACGTACATGTCAGATGGGGTTGTTACAGGATATGGAACCATTGACGGACGCCTCGTGTATATTTTTGCTCAGGATTTTACTGTTTTCGGCGGTTCACTTTCAGAGACTTTTGCACAGAAAATCTGCAAAGTAATGGATATGGCCATGAAAGTAGGCGCCCCGGTCATTGGCATCAACGACAGTGGCGGCGCCCGTATTCAGGAAGGCGTTACCAGCCTTGCCGGATATGCTGAAATTTTTCAGCGCAATATTATGGCGTCGGGCGTAATACCTCAGATTTCAGCCATTTTCGGGCCTTGTGCCGGTGGAGCTGTATACTCTCCTGCATTGACCGATTTTATTATGATGACCAAGAAAAACAGTTATATGTTTGTTACCGGCCCTAAGGTGGTAAAAACCGTTACCGGAGAAATAATCACGGATGAAGAACTCGGCGGTGCCATGATTCACGGAACAAAATCCGGTGTCAATCATTTTGTGGCAGAAGATGAGCAGGAAGGGTTTATGCTGATAAGAAAACTGTTGAGCTATCTTCCGCAGAACAACCTCGAAGATCCACCATTAGCGCCCTGCAATGATCCTATTGACCGCCTGGAAGATTTTCTTAACGAGATTGTTCCCGATAATCCTAATAAACCATATGACGTAAAAGATGTTATTCACGCCATCGTTGATGAAGGTGAGTTCTTTGAGGTCATGAGGCATTTTGCCCCAAACATTGTTATCGGTTATGCAAGGTTTAACGGTATGTCGGTAGGTATTGTAGCGAATCAGCCCAACTACCTTGCCGGAGTGCTTGACATCAATGCCTCGCGCAAAGCCGCACGTTTTGTACGCTTCTGCGATGCCTTTAATATTCCTTTGGTTACCCTGGTTGATGTACCGGGATTTTTACCGGGTACCACCCAGGAATACGGCGGGATTATCATTCATGGCGCAAAACTCTTATATGCTTATGGAGAAGCTACGGTGCCAAAGGTTACTGTAACGCTGCGTAAATCCTACGGCGGCGCCCATGATGTGATGAGTTCCAAACAACTGAGGGGGGATATCAACTATGCATGGCCTTCGGCAGAAATTGCTGTTATGGGACCCAAGGGCGCCATTGAAGTTTTATATCAAAAAGACCTGAAGGAAATAACTGATGAAGCAGAAAAAGAAAAATTCATCGCCCAAAAGGAAAATGATTACAAGGATAAATTTGCCAATCCCTACCAGGCGGCAAAATACGGATATATTGACGATGTGATCGAGCCGAGAAATACCAGATTCCGGGTGATTCGCGCTCTGCAGTCGCTGGCAACAAAAAAGGATTCCAACCCTCCTAAAAAACATTCCAACTTACCACTTTAATCATTAAGTTATGGCAGTTTTTAAAAAGAAAAAAACAGAAAAACCTTTGGTTGAAGAAGTGGTTCAGGAAACCAACTTTGATGAAATCGCGGCCGTAATTGCTATGGCAATAGATATGCATGTCAGGGATATTCACGATTATGAAAAAACCGTATTGACCATTCAGAAAGTCATGCGGCCCTATTCACCCTGGAGTTCAAAAATATATGGATTGCGGCAGACGCCGTTGCATATTCCCCGCCAAAGATATAAATAAAATTCATTAATCTAAAATAACCGAGATATGAGCAAATATAAATTTCAAATAAATAAAAATCAGTACGAAGTCGAAATATCCAATATTGATGATAATATTGCAGATGTTTTAGTTAACGGCACTTCATACAAGGTGGAGGTTGAGAAGTCTTTGCAGACAACAAAAACACCAAAACTGATACGTTCTGTAGCCGTTCCTTCGACCGATGTGTCGCCTCAGACAGCCAAAACGTCATCGCCTTCTGCTCCGAAAGGAAGCGGCGTAGTTAAATCCCCCCTGCCGGGTATTATTTTAAATATTTATGTTAACGTGGGCGATTCCGTGTCCATCGGGCAAAAGATCATTACTCTTGAAGCAATGAAAATGGAAAACAATATTAATTCTGACAAAGAGGGGAAAGTAACCAATATCAAAATAAAAAAGGGTGATGCTGTTATGGAAGGTGATGTTTTAGTGGAAATTAATTAATTTGTTGTGTTATGAGTCCTGTTACAATTTATTGGATCGTTTTTATTGGTCTATTCATAGGAGTTTTTGTAATTGATTTGTATGTTACTGATCACCGCAAAGGTCAGTTGACGGTAAAAACTTCTTTGAAATGGACAGCGCTATGGATCAGCATCGCCTTGCTTTTCGGAGTTTCTCTTTATTTTTTCTTCCCGCAAAATCCTGATAGTGCCGTAAAAACAGCACCTGTGATGATGATGAAATTCATTTCTGGTTATCTAACGGAATATTCTCTTTCGGTTGACAACCTTTTTGTTTTTATCATGATCTTTTCGATGATGGCGGTAAGTGCAAAAAATCAACCACGTTTGTTGAAACTTGGAATTTTGATTTCCATTGTATTACGTATTTTATTTATTTTGGTAGGAATGGAACTTGTGGAAAAATTCCATTGGATTATATATATATTTGGCGCTATTCTTATTTGGACCGCTTACAAAATGGCATTTACTAAAGAAGATGACCAGGTTGATCCAACAAAAAATTTTCTTTACAAAGGTGCGTCTAAACTTTTTCCGCTGGATCCGGACAAAGATCCTCATAAATTTATCCATAAAATAGACGGGAAATGGCACATAACATCCATATTACTGGTACTTCTTGTACTTGGGTCAACGGATGTTTTGTTTGCGGTTGATTCTATACCGGCTATCATTGGTGTTATCAAGGAAGGAGCGACAAATATTTTGACACCTGAAGAAGAAAATTTTATTGCCATCACATCAAATGTTTTTGCCGTGATGGGACTGATTTCTTTATTTTTCGCCCTCAAGGGAATTATTGGTCTGTTTCGTTTTTTAAAACACGGGGTCAGTTTCATACTTTTCTTTATCGGTGCCAAAATGTTGGTGTCGGCTATACCGGAAGTAGGAAAATTTTTCTCTATGCACTCATGGGTTTCTTTAGTGGTGATTGTCTCTACCTTAACACTGTCAATTCTTCTTTCGATGGTTATCTCAGAAAAAAAAGAAATCAATGAATTAAAAGAAGAAGTTGAAACTTTGAAAGATGATATATTAGATTAAAAAACAATATTTATACAATACTAAAACAATAGTCTTATGGATTTAGAAAGTTTATTACCAGTTATTTATAGTATTACATGGCAAAACCTGGTAATGATCGCTGTGGGTTTAACACTCATTTATCTTGCCATCGCTAAAGAATACGAACCAAATTTACTGCTGCCGATGGGTTTTGGTGCAGTATTAGTGAATATCCCCTTAACTTCAGCACTTACTCAAATTGATCCGGTGACTGGAAAAGCACTGGAAGGCGCTTTATCTGTTTTTTATGAAGCCGGTATTGCCAATGAAGTTTTCCCGTTGCTTATTTTCATAGCTATCGGCGCGATGATTGATTTTTCGCCTTTATTTAAAAATCCTTTGTTGTTATTATTCGGTGCAGCCGCACAGTTTGGCATATTCCTGACTATGATGGGCGCGACATTGCTCGGATTCGACTTAAAAGAAGCCGCTTCTATAGGTATTATCGGTGCTGCCGATGGCCCGACTTCCATTTTTGTCTCTTCGAGGTTTGCTCCAAGTTTGTTAGGTCCTATTTCTGTGGCTGCCTATTCGTATATGGCGCTGGTACCCATCATTCAGCCTCCGGTAATCCGCCTGCTGACAACCAAGAAAGAACGTTGTATTCACATGGAAGCACATGCCAAGAACGTCTCAAAAACTTCGCTCATCCTTTTTCCAATAATTGTAACCATATTTGCCGGTATCATAGCACCTTCGTCGCTTGCACTCATTGGATTTCTGATGTTTGGCAACCTGATAAGGGAGTGTGGTGTGCTGAATAAGTTATCCTTGGCTGCACAGAATGAATTATCAAGTATTGTTACTATTCTGCTGGGGATCAGCATCGCCAGCACTATGACTGCCGACCGGTTTGTAAGGCTGGACACCCTGATGATCATTGGCCTGGGACTGGTTGCTTTTATCTTCGATACATTTGGTGGAGTTATGTTTGCCAAGGGTATGAATATATTTCTGCCTGCAAAGAAAAAAATCAATCCTATGGTTGGCGCCTGCGGTATTTCCGCTTTCCCGATGTCGGCCCGTGTAATACATGGTATGGGGCAAAAAGAAGACCCTACCAATTATTTGCTCATGCACGCCGTGAGTGCTAACGTTGGCGGGCAAATCGGTTCGGTTGTTGCCGGAGGGCTTATTCTGTCATTGATTCCATTATTTTGTTAAACAAGGAGGCGAATATGAATAATTTTGAAGCAGCATTAGAAGTTACAGGTCTGGGGATGCTCGGCATTTTTTTATTTATGATAATTTTCTTCTTTGCCATCAAAGCAATAGACAAATTATTTCCTTATAAACAAAAATCTGAGTAGCACCTGTCGTTTGGAGCCTTAGCACCGAATATGTTCCGGCCTTTACGGTTTGTGCTTATCAATACATGAAACTACTGCCCCCTACAAATTCACGTACTATCGAGGTGGGGGGTATTCCTCTGGATTCCATAGATTTAAAGTAACTGAAAAATTTTAACAACCTTTTGGCTTCCGAATATTCAACCTGGTTGGGTTGTACCTCCAGCAGTATGTGTTCGGCATACTGTTTAATGACCGCAAGTTCATATATTAATGCCGAATTAAACATAACGTCCGCCTCTTCCTGATAGGGAAATATATGTTTTTCTTCGCCCTTTACCACACTCTGCCATCTCGAAATCGTCTCCTGTGCGGAATAATTCCTGTAACGGAAATCACGGACTATTCGCCGTATCAGCCGGTTATCTGTGGTGCTTATCCGGTTATGATCATCAATATTTAAAGTGGTCAGGGCCGACACGTAAATCCTGAATTTTGCTTTCGGATCAATGGCTGCTGTCAATCTGGGATTCAAACCATGTATTCCCTCAATAATCAGGACGTTTTCCGGTTTCATCTGCATAGTATCTCCGTTAAAATGACGGGTGCCGGTATCAAAGGAGAATTTTGGCAAGCTGATCTTCCTGCCTTGTAGAAGGTCAGTCAGGTTGTTATTGAATAATTCAAGGTCTATCGCTTTGAAATCTTCAAAATCATGCTGGCCATGCTCATCCAGAGGTGTCTGGTCTCGGTTGACAAAATAATTGTCCAGCGACAAATTTAGCGGTTTGATCCCATTGACCAGAAGTTGTATGGCCAGTCTTTTGCCAAAAGTGGTTTTTCCGCTCGAAGAAGGTCCGCTGATCAGAATAATTTTTAATTCACTTTTGCGGGTATTGATCATGTCTGCGATCTGGCTGATCTTTTTTTCATGAAGCGCTTCGGACACTTTTATTAATAATTCTGATTTGCCCGACGAAATGAAATTATTAAGATCTCTGATGCTCATAACTTCCAGAATCCGGTTCCATTCCGAGAACTCCTTCAGTATTTCAAACATCTTATTCTGCAAGATCAGTTCCCCCAATTCATTGGGGTTTTCTTTTTTTGGCATTTGCAGCAATATTCCATCGAAGTATTTATTCAGGTCAAATACTTTTATGTACCCGGTGGATGGCACTAAATATCCGTAAAAAGAATCAATACATCCGTCAATTTTATAATAGGAAGCGTAGTTTTCACCACGGTGTTTTAAAAGATTGCTTTTATCGTAAAATTTGCATTCATCAAATTTTTTTATGACCTCTTCCGTCTCATCCACAATGCGCTTAAAAGGAAAATCAGCTTTCACAATTTCCAGCATTTTTTCCTTAATTCTTAAAATGTCCGTCTCATTAAGTTGGTTTTCAGGGTTATCTATTTGGCAGTAGTAACCCTTGGAAATATTATGGCTGATCCTTAGCCGTGCGTTCGGGAATAGGTCAAAAACAGCTTTGTAGAGGATAAAAGAGAGGCTTCTGAGGTACATCCTCATGCCGTCAGGATGGGTTATGTCAATAAACTTAATTGTCTTCGGCTGAAATACCTCATAAGAAAGTTCTTCGATGCAATTATTTACCAATGCGCCAAGAATCGGATACTTCAGTTTAATATCGAGGATTTCAGCGATACAGAGCAGGGATGTCCCCCGTGGAATTTCCTGTGTAATACCATTGTTTATACACCTGACCTTAATATTTTGATCGGAAACTTGTTTTTGAGTCATTTTGATTTTTTAATTTATTAAATAGTAATAGGAACCATTAATGCAAAAAACTTTAACGTAGGTTTTAGGCAATTATGATTTGCAAATTTAATTAAAATTGTTTTTTGCATTTTTTATTCAGTCGCTTAGTATTAAAAGATTTAGATTATTTGAAAAAAAATTTATATTTTTGTTGACCCAAAAACACGGGTAAATATTTTTTCATGGAGAATTTTATTGTTTCAGCCCGCAAATACCGCCCGTCTACATTCGATATGGTTGTAGGGCAGCATTCTATTACTTCCACACTTAAAAATGCCATTAAATCCCAGCAGCTTGCACAGGCATTTTTATTCTGTGGGCCGCGCGGAGTCGGTAAAACTACCTGCGCCCGCATATTGGCAAAAACCATCAATTGCCTCAACCTTAAAGAGAATTTTGAAGCTTGCGATGAGTGTAGTTCCTGTAAATCATTTAATGAGCTGACCTCTTTCAATATTCATGAGCTCGATGCTGCTTCCAATAACTCGGTGGAAGACATCCGCACCCTTGTTGATCAGGTTCGTATACCGCCACAGGCCGGCAAATACAAGGTGTATATCATCGATGAGGTTCACATGCTTTCAGCGGCTGCTTTCAATGCTTTTCTGAAAACACTGGAAGAACCGCCTGCGTATGCAAAGTTCATTTTAGCCACCACCGAAAAACACAAAATATTACCCACCATATTGTCGCGTTGCCAGATCTTTGATTTCAAAAGGATCACCGTAGCCGATATGGCGCAACACCTGGCTTATGTGGCCAAAAAAGAAAACATCGAAGCCGAAGAAGATGCCCTGCACCTGATTGCCCAAAAAGCCGATGGCGCTCTGCGTGATGCCCTCTCCATGTTTGACCAGATCGCGATCTCCTCCGACAACAAAATTACCTTTCGGGCGGTGCTTGAAAATCTTAATATTCTCGATTACGAGTATTATTTTAAGATGACCGGTCTCATCCTCGAAAATCAGGTTTTTGAAGCGCTGAACCTTATTGACCAGGTGCTGGAAAATGGTTTTGAAGGACAGATTTTCCTGGCGGGTTTTGCAGCCCATCTCCGCGACCTGCTGGTGTGCAAAGATGCCGTTACGCTGAAACTCCTCGAAGCCAGCGAAAATATTAAAAATAAATATTTGCAGTTAGCCCGGCAATGCCCCGAACAGTTTCTCATCAGAAACCTGGATATAGCCAACCGTTTTGATTTTGAATATAAAAACAGTAACCACAAGCGGCTTCATTTGGAACTGGCTTTTATTCAGATGTGCAGCCTCCCGCAAAATGTAAGAAATGCTCAGGAAAACGTTGTCACGGAAGTAAAAAAAAAACCTGATACAGTAGAAAGTGCTCCTCAGAAAACCGCTGAAACTACCCAAAATCCTGATACGGCCAGGCCGGTTTTGACAGGACAACCGGTTAAGAAAACTGTAGTCTCACCCAAATCTATTGTTTCGCTCAGGGAAGAAAGTAAAGAGGACTTACAAGAGGTTCAGGAAACAGGTATTGACTACGGCGATGAACCCTACAATTTGGGGAACATACATGAGTTGTGGCCCGAGATGGTAAAAATGTTCGACAAACACCCCAGTTTTTATGCCGCGCTAAAAAAAGATTTGCCTGAGACCGATGCAGATGGAAAGTTGAAATTCGTTTTTGAAAATAATATAACCCTAAGTGAATTTATTTCAAAGAAACATGAAATTCTCCATTTTTATAGAAAGGCATTGAAAAATAATTCTTTCGACATTTATGGGGAACTCGCCATAAAAGAAGATGCTGCAGCAAAACCGTATACCCCGGAAGCCAAATACCAGGAAATGATTAAAAAAAATGCGCATTTAAAAACATTGAAAGAACAACTGGATCTGGATATCGACTATTAATTTTTACAATACTGCATAAATGGAATCGCACCATTGAATCATACAGTTTTCGATTGCCGGGTATTGTAGATGCTATGCACGGACATTTTATGAAAAAATTAATTTTGTAACAAAAATCCTTTACTACCATCTAAAACACAGAAAATAGCAAATCAAAAAAAATTTTTTACCCTGGTAGAATTTTAAAATAAGCAGGAATCAATTAACAATAAATAATTATAAAAAATGAGAAAATTAAAAGCTTTATTACTATGCGTTTTTGCCGTTTCGTGCCTCTCGACATATTCTTACGGACAAAAATCAACGTTCAACCCTAATGACAGTATTCCTGTTGATCCGAATGTCGTAATCGGGAAACTCGACAACGGCCTGGCCTATTACATCCGCAAAAACAAAAAACCCGAAAACCGCGTGGAGCTTCGCCTTGCGATCAATACGGGTTCTGTACTCGAAAATAACAGCCAGCGGGGGCTTGCCCATTTTACAGAGCACATGTGTTTTAACGGAACAAAAACTTTTTCCGGAAATAAAATGATCGATTACCTGCAAAAATACGGAGTTAGTTTTGGCAGAGAAATCAATGCTTATACAGGCTTTGACCAGACTGTTTATATGCTCAAAATTCCTGTGGATAATAAAAACCTGCTTGATACCGGAATGCAGATCATTGAAGACTGGGCACACAATGTTTCTTTTGATAACAAAGAAATCGATAAAGAAAGGGGTATCATCACCGAGGAATGGCGCCTTGGCCTTGGTGCTGACGACAGGATGATGAAAAAATGGTTCCCCGTGGTGTTTAAAAATTCACTTTATGCCGAAAGGCTTCCTATCGGTGATATTGATGTGATAAAAACATTTCCCTATGATACCCTGAAGGCTTTTTACAACTCCTGGTACCGGCCCGATCTGCAGGCTGTGGTTGTCGTCGGAGATATTGATGTGAAAGAAATGGAAGCAAAAGTAAAACAACATTTCAGCGGCATACAAAATCCTGTAAATCCACGCCCAAGGCCGAATGTCGAAATTCCTGATAATAAGGAACCGCTTATCAGCATTGTTACTGATAAAGAAGCGACAAATTCCATGATCCTGATTGTGTACAAGCATAAATCTAAAGTTAACTATACCGTGGAGGATTTTAAAACCATGCTGACAGCAAACCTTTTTAATGAAATGCTCAGTGCACGCCTGAAAGAAATCACGGTTCAGCCTGACGCCCCTTTTATCATGGCACAATCTGAGTACAGCAACTTTTTAGCACGCTCCACCGATGCTTACCAGCTATATGCATATCCTAAAGAAAATCAAATTGAAAAATCATTTGAAATGTTGTTGCTGGAAAATGAAAGGGTCAGGCAGTTTGGCTTCACGCCGACAGAATTTGAACGTACAAAAGAACAGATGCTTAATGATTATGAAAAAGCATCAAAAGAATTTGATAAAACAGAGTCTGAAAATTATGCCGGCGAATATGTGGAAAATTTCCTGAGCAAGACAGCGATCCCCGGTGAAAAAAATGAATTTAAACTTGCCAAGAAACTGCTTCCTGACATTGCGCTTGAGGATGTCAATGCACTGGCTGCAAAATGGATAACAGACGAAAACATGGCCGTTGTGGTTACTGCTCCCGAAAAAGAGGGCAATAAGATGCCTTCAGAAAAAGACCTGACAGATATTATTGCCAGTTCAAAAAAAGCTGTATTAACGGCCTATATTGATAAGTTTAAAGCTGAACCCCTTGTAAAAGAAGACCTCACCGGCAGCAAAGTCGTTGCAAAAAAAGAAAATAAAGACCTGGGATTTACGGAGCTTACTTTTGGCAATGGCGTGAAAGCCATAATCAAAAAAACTGATTTCAAAAACGATGAGATATTGGTCAGCGCATATAGTTTAGGAGGATTATCGTTGTATCCGGATCAGGATTATATATCTGCATTTTTTGCAAGCAGTATCATCAACGAAAGCGGAATCGGTAATTTTGACAATACCGAACTTGAAAAGAAATTAAAAGGTAAAGATATAGAAATAGCGCCTTATATTGAAGATCTGAAAGAAGGACTGCAAGGCAAATGCAGCCCCAAAGATTTTGAAACGCTTCTGCAGCTTTCTTATCTGTATTGTAAAGAACCGCGTAAAGACACCGCTGCATTTGAGTCGTTTATGCAGAAAATGAAAACACAGTTGAAATTTATCGGTTCAAGCCCAATTTATGCGTTCATCGATACACTCATAATAACTTCAACAGGCAACAGCCCCCGGTCAATTGTTATCCCTAAAGAAAAACAGTTAAACCAGGTCAACCTTGATTTAGCATATAAAGTTTACAAAGAGAGATTTAGCAACGCCAACGACTTTAAATTTTTCATTGTGGGAAATATAGATGCGGATTCCATCACTCCGGTTCTTGAAAAATATCTCGGAAGCCTTCCCGGAAAAGCAAAGCCCGAAAACTGGCTTGACAAAAACCCGAAATTTCCCGAAGGTATTACCGATCTGGAAATCAAAAAAGGCACGGATCCCAAAAGTATGGTGGGAATCATTCTTAACGAAAAATTTGAATGGAACGATAAAAACCGCATTTGCCTGCGAATGGCTAAGGAAATAATCAGCATAAAACTGATCGAGGTAATACGCGAAGAAATGAGCGGAGTATATTCTCCCCAGATTCAAATGGATTTTGCCCAATATCCAGCTTCTGAATATACATTGATGGTCATGTTTGGCTGTTCTCCCAAAAATACAAATAAACTTACCAAGGCTGTGTTTAAGATTATTCAGGATCTTCGCGACAAAGGCCCGCAGGAAGTTGATCTGAACAAAACCAAAGAAGCCCTTGTCCGTGAAAGAGAAGTGGATTTAAAAACTAATAAATTCTGGCTCGGCAGGCTTGAGTCATTTTACTTTAATAATGATGATGCCGCATTGATCACGGACTACACGAATAAAGTAAATGCAATAACCGCCAAAGATATTCAGGACCTTGCTGTCAAATACTTCTTAAAAGACCATTATGTCCGCGTGGTATTAAAGCCTGAAAAGAAAAAATAAAAATTGTTTTATTGTATTAAAAACCGCTTAGCAATGGGCGGTTTTTAATTTTAATTTGCAGCATATTATAGTGATGGTCACGGGGTGACTTAAAAATAATAATTATGGGAAATGCCTGACAATCAATTAGTCACCCCGTGACTTACACTCCGTGACTTGCAGATTCAGGGTTTCACCACATCAAGTTAATATAACGCCTTTTAAAAACTTAAAACTAAAAACAGAAATTATGAAAATCATCTCAACCTCCATATTATTAATCGTTACCTTGCTTATTGTTCCTTTGTTTAGTTATTTTTTTGGTGTTACGCTTGGCCCTGTTGAGTGGAAAGCTTTAAAAACGCTGATATTGATAGCCTCCATTGTCATTGCCTACACATTCGTTGTGGGAGAGATAACAGGCAACAACAGCCAGGTAGACAAGTTGTGGAGCATCATACCAATAGTTTACGCATGGGTAGTGGCCGCTTATGGCGATTATTCGCCGAGGCTGATTCTGATGAGTTCCCTGGTAACACTCTGGGGCGTCAGGCTGACAGCAAATTTTGCCCTTAAAGGTGCCTGCCACTGGCGTTTCTGGACTGGTGAGGAAGACTACCGCTGGCAGGTATTACGTCAAAAACCCGAGTTTTCTCCCCGCTGGAAATGGACGCTTTTTAATCTGTTTTTTATTTCAGGATACCAGAACATATTGATCCTGCTTATTACCATGCCCACCATTGTTGTGCTTCAAAATAATGCCGGGCCGCTGGGTATTTTCGATTATGTGGCAGCCGGGCTGATGCTTTTCTTTATTGGTTTTGAAACCATCGCCGACATACAGCAATGGAAATTTCAAAGCAGGAAAAGGGCTATAATCAAAGCAGGAGAGGAGCTGACAGGTGATTATAAAAAGGGGTTTTTGGACAAAGGTTTGTGGGCTTACAGCCGGCATCCCAATTATTTTGCTGAACAGTCCATTTGGATCTGTTTCTATTTTTTCGGCGTAGCAGCCGGGGGATACTGGCTAAACTGGAGTATTGCAGGCTGCCTGCTGCTTATAGTTCTTTTCCAGGGCAGTTCCAGTTTTAGCGAAGAAATAAGTGCGGGAAAATACCCGGATTATAAAGAGTATAAAAAAATGGTCTTGAGGTTTTTGCCTGTTAAGATATCCAAAAAATGATAATAACCAACAATCTTGGCAAATCATTCGGGCCGGTTGGCTCTTTTTCAGGAGTAATCTTGTTTGTTGCAGGATTTGTTTTGACATTTTTTTATATATCCGGACTGGTCCTGGTTTTGGTCGGTGCATTTGTGGGGTTTTCTACAGAAAGCGCCCTGATCGATCCTGAAAAAAAACGTGTCAGATTTTCGAACAACTTTTTCGGGATCTTAAGATCCGGACGCTAGATCGATATAGAACCGGGCATGAAAATAAAGATCAAAAAATCAGATATGATGTGGCGTACATACAGCCGGGGCAACCGAACCCTTGATGTTGCCAATGATGATTTCAGACTCATACTGGTTGGTTCAAACAATAAAGACATCATGGAAATTAAAAAGGCTGATTCCTTAGATAATGCAAAACTTGACATGGAAACCTTAAACAAACAATTAGGATTAAGCCATGTGTAATTATTCGACGCCGCACGCCCGCGTTTCTAAAGCGTTCAAATTAGCAAATCGTTTTGTTTACCGCCCCGTTTGAGGGTGTCTCAAAACATTCTATAAATGATTTTCACCGCCTTCTTTCACCGTTGTGCGAAGTTTGTAACTTCGCACTTAAATCTTTACAGCAACAAAATCTCCCCCTTCAGCGTAGCCGAAGTACAAGCGTTTATTTTCCCCATCACGTAATCGCCCGCTTTGTGCTTGTCGTCTGTAAAAACCACCACTTTATTCTGTGAATTTCTGCCGGAGAGTTGTGCCGCAGACTTTTTCGAACGCCCTTCAATCAATACTTCGAAGGTTTTACCCACATCCTTTTTATTTTTTTCCAGCGAAAGTTTGTTCTGCAAGGCAATGACCTCATTCAGGCGTTGTGTCTTTATTTCATCAGGCACATCGTCTTTGTATTTTCCGGCGGCAAAAGTTCCGGGACGTTCGGAGTAGCGGAACATAAACGCGCTGTCGTACGCTGCCTGCCGCATTAGTTCTAATGTGTCCGCGTGGTCCTGTTCCGTTTCACTGCAAAACCCGCAGATGATATCGGTAGAGATGCTGCATCCCGGGATTTTATTATAAATTTTATCGATGATTGCCAGATATGATTCGCGGGTGTAATTCCGTTTCATCAGTTTCAGGATGCGGTTGCTGCCCGACTGCAGCGGCAGGTGAATGGATTTGCAGATATTGTTGTGAGAAGCGATGACATTGATTAGTTCATCAGACAGGTCTTTCGGGTGGGAGGTTGCAAAACGTATTCTCAGTTCGGGATTTATCTTTGCAACTTTGCTTAATAATTCAGGAAAGTTGACATTATTATAATTGTACGAATTTACATTTTGTCCGAGCAGTGTAATTTCGCGGTACCCGTCATTAAATAATGCCCTTGCTTCGCTGAGGATGGTATCGGCAGAACGGCTGCGCTCTGTGCCTCTGGTGTAAGGTACCACGCAGTAAGCGCAAAAGTTCTGGCATCCCCGCATGATCGAGATGAATGCCGATACCCCGTTACTGTCGATCCTTACAGGGTTGATGTCCGCGTAAGTTTCTTCGGCGGAAAGTAAAATGTTGAAAGCTTTTCCACGTTCGTTCGCCGAATAAATTAATTGAGGAAGTGTACGGTAAGAATCCGGGCCGGCAACGATATCAACAATATCTTCTTCAAATAGTTTTTCTTTGATGCGTTCGGCCATGCATCCTAATATGCCTACCAGAAGTCCTTTGTTTTTTTTCTTGAGGCTTTTTAAATGCCTCAGGCGGTTGAAGATACGCTGTTCGGCATTATCCCTGATAGAGCATGTGTTGAGCAAGATAAGTCCGGCTTGTTCAAGAGTGGCGGCTTGTTCGAAATTTTCTTTTATTAAAATGGACGCTACTATTTCACTATCCGAGAAATTCATTTGGCAGCCATATGTCTCTATATAAAATGTTTTCTTCATTCATACCGTAAATAGGGGGCAAAATTAACGAAACAACCCTTTGAAAAAAATAAATTGTCTTTTAAAAATAATTTTTGTTTTATTTTGCACAAATTTTACTTCCGCAAAAATATTTTCATGATAAAAAATCTTGTAATAGTTGAATCACCGGCAAAAGCAAAAACTATCGAGAAGTTTCTTGGCAGCGATTACACTGTCCGGTCATGTTTCGGGCACATTCGCGATCTTTCAAAAAAAGATCTCGGTGTGGACATTAATAATGGATTTATTCCTAAATACGAGATACCTGAGGATAAAGCCAAAATAGTCAGTGAACTGAAAAAGATGGCCAAAGAATCGCAGGTTGTATGGCTTGCATCCGATGAAGACCGCGAAGGAGAAGCCATTTCGTGGCATCTTTCCGAAGCCCTCGAACTCACAAAAGGAAAAATAAAAAGGATCGCTTTTCATGAGATCACAAAAACAGCCATTTTGGAAGCCATATCAAATCCGAGGCAAATAAACATTGACCTGGTGGATGCCCAGCAGGCACGAAGGGTACTTGACAGGCTGGTCGGTTATGAATTATCACCTTTGTTGTGGAAGAAAATCAGGCCATCCTTGTCGGCGGGGCG
Organism: uncultured Bacteroidales bacterium; assembly: GCA_964567775.1. Classification (GTDB taxonomy): domain Bacteria; phylum Bacteroidota; class Bacteroidia; order Bacteroidales; family CAIWKO01; genus CAIWKO01. The sequence continues at coordinate 22,588 of CAZMPB010000008.1, read as the reverse complement.
TGTGCAGTCCGTCGCTGTAAGGCTTATCGTGGATCGCGAAAATGAAATAAATAATTTCACACCGGTTTCGTTTTATAAAGGCTCTGCCATTTTTTCATTTATAAAGGATGAAAAAACATATAAGATAAAAGCTGAACTTTCCAGGAAATTCAATACTCCGGGCGATGCAATGACTTTTTTGAAAAAATGTATCGGGGCGGAATTCAAAGTGAAAGATATCGAAACCAAACCTGCAAGAAAATCGCCTGCACCGCCATTTACGACATCTACCTTACAACAGGAAGCCAGCCGCAAACTCAGTTTTTCGGTGTCCAAAACCATGATGATTGCCCAGCAGTTGTACGAATCAGGAAAGATCACCTACATGCGTACCGACTCGGTGAACTTGTCGAATATGGCTTTAGCCATGGCGAAAAAGGAGATAGAATCTTTCTACGGGCCGGGATATGTAAAGATCCGTAATTATACTACCAAAAGCAAAGGGGCACAGGAAGCACATGAAGCCATCAGGCCTACTTATATTAATAGTCATGTTGTGGAAGGCACCAACGATCAGAAAAAATTATACGAACTGATCTGGAAAAGAACCATCGCTTCACAGATGAGCGATGCGGAGCTGGAAAAAACAAATGTAACCATCGAAAGCTCTTCCATACAGGATTATTTTGTTGCTACAGGAGAAGTCATCAAGTTTGACGGATTCCTCAAGGTTTACTTTGAATCATCGGACGAAGAAGAAGAGGAACAAAAGGGCCTTCTACCGCCTGTCGCAAAAGGCGATATCATGAATCCCGAAGAGATAAATGTTGTTGAACGCTTTACACAGCAACCTCCGAGATATACAGAAGCCAGCCTGGTGAAAAAGCTTGGTATTGGCCGTCCTTCGACGTATGCCCCGACCATTTCTACTATTCAGAAGAGGGAATATGTGATAACAAGCACCAAAGAAGGTACAGAAAGAAAATATCAGTATTTATCACTGATAAAGGATAAAATTCTTGAAACGCAAAAACTCGAAACGGTAGGTTTCGAGAAATCAAAGCTTTTTCCGACCGATGTCGGCACTCTGGTAAATAATTTTTTGATACAGAATTTTGAGAATATTCTCGACTATAATTTCACGGCCAGTGTTGAAAAGGAGTTTGATGAAATTGCTGAAGGGAAAAAAGCCTGGAATCAAATGATCAAGGAATTTTATCATCCCTTTCATGTGCAGGTAAGTGAGACGGAAAAAACCTCAAAAAAAGTCAGTGGTGTCAAGCTTTTAGGTGTACATCCCGAAACGCAGAAAAATATTTATGCCAAATTGGGAAAATTTGGCGGTATGCTTCAGCTTGGTGAAAATACGGATGAGGAAAAACCGCGTTTTGTTGGTTTGTTAAAAGGTCAAAGTATTGAAACAATCACGCTTAAGGAAGCACTTTCCCTGCTTTCTTTTCCCAAGTTGGTCGGAAAATACCTGGGCGAAGAAGTTGTGGCCGGGCTCGGGCGATTTGGTCCGTATATCAGGCATAAGGGAAAGTTTTATTCACTGAAAAAAACAGACAATCCCCTGACATTATCCATTGAGAGGGCAAAAGAGATCATTGAGGAAAAAATTCAAAAAATAGAAAACAGCACGATCAAAGAGTTTTCTGCTAACCCTGATATACGTGTGTTGAAAGGCCGTTTCGGGCCCTACATTTCTATCGGAAAAATGAATTATAAGATACCGAAGGATATGATCCCCGAAGATCTGACGGCTGAAGAATGCCTGATGATTGCCGAAAAGTCTCCCAAAAAGGAAGTGGCAAAAAAGACCCCTGCAAGAAAAGCAATGGCGAAAAAAACCACGAAAAAAACAACTGCGAAAACGAAAAGTGCAAAAAAAACAGTGGCAAAAAAAACTTCCGTAAAAAAACCAGCCACTAAAAAAGCTACCGTAAAGAAGACGAAGACAAGCACAAAATAAGCATGGATATTTCTTTGTATTTTGAACCGGTTAATATCAGTAATGTCTTTGATGATGAGCAATCGCATCCGAACCAGATCGGAAATTCAATTTTGATCTATGGCAAGGATAATCCTTTTCCTTCGCTGGACGGCATTGATATCGCTTTTTTGGGCGTGAACGAAAGCCGCGTATCCATTGGTAATGCCGGTTGTAAGAACGCTCCCGATCAGGTACGGAAATATTTTTACCCTTTATTTAAGCATAATAACGGCATTAAAATCGCTGACCTTGGAAACATAAAACCGGGAAATTCCATCAACGATACGTATTTTGCCTTACGAGATATTACGGCCAATCTTCTGAAACAAAACATCATCCCTATAATTGTCGGAGGGAGCCAGGACCTCACTTATGCCAATTACCTGGCTTATGAATCCATTGGCAGAATAATAAATCTTGTCTGCGTGGATATGGCCTTCGACCTTGGGGACATTGAAAGCCCCATGACATCGAAAACATACCTTAGCAAAATAATTACCCATCAGCCGAGTTATCTGTTCAATTATTCAAATATAGGATATCAGACCTATTTTGTCGATGCCGGAGCCGTAGATCTCATGAAAAAATTATTTTTCGATGTTTACCGTCTCGGCCTTGTCCAGACAGACATTGAAGAAGTAGAACCCATGGTACGTAATGCCGATATGTTGTCTGTTGATTTATCTGCCGTGCGCCAGTCTGACGCTCCCGGAAATGGAGGTGCCACGCCCAATGGCTTTTACGGTGAGGAACTATGCCGTATCATGCGCTATGCCGGCATGAGCGATAAACTTACTTCTGTCGGGCTGTATGAAATAAACCCGGAATATGACCGGAACGGACAAACGGCAGGCCTTGCCGCACAAGCTATCTGGTATTTTATTGATGGGTTTTATAACAGGAAACAGGATTTTCCGATCAAGGATAAAAAGTTTTATATAAAATACAGGGTGGCCATTAAAGAACTACAAGACGAAATAATTTTTTATAAAAGCAAAAAAACAAACCGCTGGTGGATGGAGGTTCCTTGCCCTACACGCCTGAAATCTAAGTATGAACGGCATTATCTCGTTCCCTGCTCCTATAGTGACTATCAGACTGCCCTGAAAGAAACCGTCCCGGACCGCTGGTGGCAGGCCTATCAGAAGATTATGTAGTGCTACATTTTCTATCTTTGATGAAAAAAGCCTGATCAGGTAATATTTTTTAATATTTATTTTTTACCAGTCATTGAAAAGTTTTTCTTTTTCATGGGTATTTTTTTTGTATTCAACTCTTGAATTCAAAAAAAAATTATCTTTGCAACTGAAACATTTTTGTGCCGCTTTCCGTAAAAATACACTGTGGAAAAAAAATTTAAAAATTTATTACAACTAATTGTTTTTAAGAGTTTTACGAAGAAAGTGATTATTGTCTGATTAAAAATTGTTAACAATTGTTTGTTAATATTAAAAAATATATGTTACTTTATACCCCAATTTTGAATTTTATCAAAAAAAACCATATGAAAAAATTTTACTTTTTTATTTTGATTTCATTGCTTTCAACGGTTGTTTTTGCACAACAGGATGCACAGTATACGCAGAACATGTTCACGAATATGGCTGTAAATCCTGGTTATGCAGGCATCAGCAAACAAATCTGCATTACAACCTTGTATCGTCAGCAATGGACTGGTTTTACCGATACATACACCCAAAACGGAGAAACAAAAACCAACAAAGGCGCTCCCCAGACAATATTACTTACGCTGGATGCACCGGTACGTGCATTGCACGGAGGGCTGGGCCTTTCGGTATACAGCGATAAACTCGGATTTGAAAACAACATTGGCGTTAAACTGGCATACTCCTTTCACGTCAATATTGCTGTAGGTACCTTGGGTATTGGCCTTCAGGCGGGTTTTTTAAATAAAACTATTGATTTTTCAAAATTCAATCCGCTGGATCAGAATGATCCCTTGCTCATGAGCAATACCGGCAAAAAAAATACATTTATGACCGATATCGCTTTTGGCGCATTCTATAACATCCCGGGGAAAGCCTATGTGGGCTTGTCTGCCAACCAGCTAATCGAAAGTAAGATTAAATTAGAAGGAGAATCCAAATCGAAATTAAAAAGGCATTATTACCTGACCGGCGGCTATCATTGGACACTGCCCAACAATCCTGATTGGGAGCTCAGTCCTTATGTTTTAATAAAAACAGATTTTGCTTCTGCACAGTATGATATTACTGCCATGTGCAAATGGAGAAATATGGTCTGGGCCGGTGTTTCCTATCGCGTACAGGATGCTGTTGCTATTATTATCGGCGCTTATCCCCTTAACCAGCCATCCATGAGCCCGGCATTGCAAAATCTGAGAATAGGATATTCGTATGATATAACCACTTCGGCTCTGGGCAGAAATAAAAGGAGTAGCGGCACACATGAAATTATGCTCGGATATTGCTTTAAAATAGAGATAAAGAAGAGTATTACAAAGTATTTAAATACACGATATCTGTAAAAAAAAATAAGCCAATGTAACAAAAAGATGTACTTTTACGTTTTAATGTTATCAACAGCAAAAAAAACAATACAAAAAAAGAGTAATAGTAAGCAAAAAATATTAAACATGAAAAAATTCCTGATAATCATAGCTATTTTTGCCACACTGACCATCATTGGATGTAGAAATAGTGGTAGTGGCGAACTCACTGGCGTTCAAGGAAGGGATGGATTTTATCAGCCAACGCCGTATGGCATGTTATTTATTCCTCCCGGAAGTTATCAGATGGGCCCCAGCGATCAGGATGTGCCGTACTCGTTGACTGCACAAGCCAAAACTGTTACTGTTCAGGCTTTTTATATGGATGAAACTGAAATCACCAATAATGAGTATCGTCAGTTTGTATATTATGTAAGAGATTCACTCGCCAGGGAACTGCTGGGAAGCCTTGCTCCTGAAGACTGGTGGATTGAAGAAGATGAATACGGCGAGCCGCTGGAACCGCATCACCTGAACTGGGATACACGTCTGCAATGGGACGATCTGGAACAGGAAGAAGTTGAAGTTTTACAGCCCTTGTATATGCCCGAACATGAAAGATATTTCAGAAGGAAAGAAATAGATACCAGGCAACTCAATTATATCTATTACTGGATTGATTACAAAGCCGCTGCCCGTAAAGATTTTTCATCTGAAGCCACAGCTACACAGGATGCAGCCGACCACGACCTGTCGAGTCTTGCCAACCGTCCTCAGGGTGTAAAAGACAGATCGGTATTCATTAAAAAGGATATAATTAATGTTTATCCTGATACTTTGTGCTGGGTTCATGATTATACATATTCTTATAATGAACCAATGCTAAACTATTTTGTTCATCCGGCCTATGATAATTACCCTGTTGTGGGCGTAAGCTGGAAACAGGCAAGAGCTTTCTGTATCTGGCGTTCAAATATGCTTAATGATTACCTTGAAGCCAGTGGGGATTGGAGGGTTAATGAATTCCGCCTGCCAACCGAATCGGAATGGGAATGGGCATCGCGCGGCGGACTTGATCAAAGCCCTTATCCCTGGGGCGGCCCTTATATCCGTAACAGCAACGGTTGTTTCCTTGGAAACTACAAACCTTTAAGAGGAAATTATATTGATGATGGTGGTATCCAAACATTAATAGTTGCACACTATGCACCTAACGATTATGGATTATATGATATGGGTGGAAATGTAGCAGAATGGTGTATGGACGCCTTTGATGAATCAGCATATAATTTTGCTCACGACCTTAATATGAATTATTCTTATGAAGCTAAAAAATCCGATCCGGAAGTATTAAAACGTAAGGTTATACGCGGTGGGTCATGGAAAGATATCGGTTACTACATGCAGACCGGTACCAGGACATATGAATTTCAGGATACCGCAAAGTGTTATATCGGATTCAGGTGTGTCCAGACCTATCTTGGACGACATATTGACGATGGGGCAAGTTCTTCTAATGTTTACAGATAAAACTTTGTAATTAGTAAAAAATTAAATTCTAGTATTAATCAATAAAAAAATCAAAATTAAATTATGGGACTTTATAATTTAGTAAGAAGCAAGGGTTACAAAAATTTCATGGCCAAATTATATGGCTGGGGTGCATCAGCTGTAATTTTAGGTGCGTTGTTCAAAATCAATCACTATCCGGGAGCAGATATGATGCTTGTTGCGGGGATGGGTTGCGAAGCAGCTATTTTCTTTTTCTCTGCCTTTGAGCCGTTACATGTGGAATATGATTGGTCGCTGGTTTATCCCGAACTGGCCGGTATGGAGGATCTCGATTCTAAAACAGTAACAGGAAAACCAAAATCTCTGACACAGGAATTGGACAAAATGCTTGAAGACGCCAAAATTGGGCCGGCATTAATTAATAGTTTGGGTGAAGGTATGAGAAACCTGAGCGAAAATGCTAATAAACTTTCTGGTGTTGCCGATGCTGCTGTTGCTACCGACGGTTATGTCGCTAATCTGAATACCGCAGCAGGTTCTGTGAAAAATTTATCAGAAGCGTACAACAAGACTGTTGCTGCATTAGAAAGCGATGTTGCTTCGACAAATGAATTTAATAACAGTATAAAGGCTGCTACTGCATCTGCCAAAAACGTTACCGGGGCATACAGCGGTATTGCTGAAAGCCTTCAAAAAGATTTAAATGCTACAGACATGTATGTTGCTAGTATAAAAAAGGCTACAGAATCCGCTCATAGCCTTGCTGATAAATATACTAAATCTTGTGAATCATTGACCAAATCTGCTGAAGCTATTGATTTTTCAGCCGTTGACGGTAAATCATATGGCGCACAGATACAGAGAATGTCGAAGAATTTGTCTGAACTCAACAGCATTTATGAATTGCAGTTAAAAGGAACATCAGAGCAACTTCAGCAATCAGAAAAGATGAAAGAAAGTATTGCAGTATTTTTATCCAATCTTAATGAATCTGTTGAAGGCACTGCTAAATATAAAGAACAGGTTAACGTACTTGCTAAAAACGTTACTGCTCTTAACCAGGTGTACGGAAATATGCTTTCTGCAATGACAATAAAACAAGGTTAATTAGTGCTTTATTAAGGTTTAACAAAAAAATAGGAGCATATTATGGGTGCAACAAATTGTCCGGAAACCCCGAGACAGCGAATGATTCAGATGATGTATCTTGTATTAACAGCCATGCTGGCTCTTAATGTGTCAAAGGAGATTCTGAATGCATATCTTATTGTAAATGAAAGTATGGTTACAACGAATGCTAATTTTAGCAAGAAAGTTGAATTAACCTATACTCAGTTTGCCAAACAAATGGAAATAAACAAGGCAAAAGTACTTCCTTATTATCAGAAGGCAGAACAAGCCAAGAAAATGTCTTCTGAATTGATTGCGTATATAGAGCAGATGAAATTGGAAGTGATGGCTGCAGAATCCAGAATGCCAATCGAAGAGGTTAAAACTGCTGAATTTAAGTCATTAAAGGGTCTTGATAAATGGTCCGAAGTAACCCGTTATTTTATAGGAAGCAGTGAAACAGGCCAGGGAGCAAAAGCTTCTGAATTAAAAGGCAAGCTGGAACAGTATAAGACAAATATGATGAACCTGATTGATACCAAGTACCGTTCCTCTATGAACATAGGCCTTGATTTTAAAGGACCTTATCATAGTTCCAACGGCAGGGAGCAGACATGGGAGATGCATAATTTTTATAATACGATCATGGCGGCAGACGTTGTTATTTTAAACAAATTGATTGCTGAAGTTAAAAATGCTGAATTTGATGTGGTCAACCAATTGCTGGCGTCCGTATCATTGGAGGATTTTAAATTTGATAAAATCGGTGCCAAGGTCGTTGCGAAAAGCAACTATATTCTTACAGGCGAAACTTTCGAGGCTGATATTTTTGTGGCAGCTTATGATACAAAACAGACACCTGTAATCATTGTCGGTTCCGGAGTTGATACCAATACGCTGGTTGTAAGTGGTGCACAGCAAACTGTTGAGGGCGTTGCCGGTGTTGGTAAATTAAAACTGGGTGCTGGCGGACCGGGAGTCAAGCAATTTGGCGGTGTTATTAAAGTTAAAGGTGCAGATGGCGTTGAAAAATCATATCCTTTCAATAGTGAATATGTGGTAGGTACCCCTTCTGCTACCATTTCGCCGGTTAAAATGAATGTTTTTTATATTGGCCTTGATAATCCTGTCTCTATTTCTGTACCTGGTGCTTCAAACGAACAGGTAAGCGCAACTATTTCTGGTGGCGGCGGTACGATCACGCGAACAAATGGTAAAGATCATAATTATATTGTGAAAGTAACAACCCAGGGCGAAGCAACAGTAAATGTAAGTGCTAAGATGGGTGCCACTTCACGTTCAATGGGCTCCATGAAATTCAGGGTTAAACGTGTTCCTAACCCGGTACCTTATGTTGGTAATGTTAACAGCGGGCTTATCCCCAAAGGAACACTGCTGGCTGCAGGAGGAATTATCCCAAGAATGGACGGATTTGAATTCGAAGCCTACTTTCAGATAACCGGTTTTACATTAACCATTAAAAAAGGCCCGGACCTTATTGAGCTCCGCTCAAGCAGTGCCAAGTTTACCCCACAGATGGTTACAATGCTCAATGGTGCTTCAAAAGGACAAAAAGTTTATCTGGAAGATATAAAAGCCAGAGGGCCAGATGGCTCTAACCGTAACTTGAGTTCTATTGCTTTAAAAATTAATTAAACCTTTTTAAAGGAGGTAATTATTATGAAAAAAATATTTGGCATCGCATTATTAGTTGGATTTTTGCTTCCAATGCATTACAATGCTTTTTCACAGAACATAGGCAAGCCGCCTTTAGACGGGGTTTATAATAAATTAAACACCATCAACCGCGAGCCTATTCCATATACATCCTTGCGCGAGGCAGATGTTATGTGGTCGAAACGTATCTGGCGTGTTATTGACCTGAGGCAAAAAATTAATCTTCCGATGTATTATCCCACAACGAACCAGGAGGGGAGAAAAAGTCTGATGAAGATCATTTATGATGCGGTCAAAGAAAACACAATAACTGCCTACACTACCGAAAATGAAGAGTTTCTCGTACCTCTTTCTCCTGCGGAGATAAAAAAAGGACTTGACAAGGAAGATACGATGACCATGGCCCGGCTGGAACCTCCTTACGAGGAATACGACAGCGTGATATCCAACCCATTCAACACCCAGGATGTTTATCTGTTCAGGGTAAAAGAAGATTGGTTTTTCGACAAACAGCGCTCAGTAATGGATGTCCGCATTATTGGCATTTGTCCTTATATGGAAGTGTTTGACGAATTTGGCGAACCCAAAGGATTTAAACCTTTATTCTGGATATATTTCCCCGAATGCAGGAAATTATTTGCAAATAATGAAGTATATAACAAATGGAACGATGCCGAAAGAAGAACATATGAAGATATTTTCTTTAAACGCTTATTCGGAAGCTATATCTACAAGGAAAGCAATGTTTACGACAGAATGATCTATGACTACACTCAAGGCATGGACGGGCTGCTTGAAGCCGAAAGGATTAAAGAGGAGCTGTTCGTAAAAGAACACGACTTGTGGGAATATTAAGATTCAAAAAAAACCTCGGCAAAACGCCGGGGTTTTTTTATATTTGCGAAAATTCTTTCGATGTTACACGATTTTTGGGATACTCCTATCGAATTTTGTAAAGGAGTTGGCGGTGTGCGCTCAGAGCTTCTGAAAAAAGAACTGAATATCTTTACTATCGGGGACCTGCTATTATTATATCCTTTTCGTTACGTAGATAAAACAGTTTTTCATAAAATAAATGATATTTCGGAAAGTCTGTATTACGTGCAGATCAAAGGTAAAATTCAAAATGTGGGTTTAGCAGGGATAGGACGAAGCGCCCGTTTTGTTGCGAGATTTGCCGATGAAACCGGAGAATTAGAACTGGTTTGGTTCAACGGTGTGAAATGGATAAAGGATTTGGTTCAACCAGGACAGGAATATGTTGTTTTTGGAAAACCAACTTATTTTAACGGTAAACTTAATATTACACATCCGGAAATTGAACAGATAACACCGGAGTATTTCAGCGAAAAAAAACGCAGATTCTATCCAGTATATTCATCTACAGAAAAACTTAAATCAAAAGGATTAGACAGTAAAGGCATCAGTAAAATTGTATTGAAAGCCCTGGACGATGCGAAAGGAAGGATCGCGGAAACCCTTTCCGCAGATATTGTTGATAATCTGAAATTAATATCGCGCGAAGAAGCAATTTTCAATATCCATTTTCCGCAGGATCAGTTGATCCTTAACAGAGCAACGAGCCGACTAAAATTTGAGGAGTTGTTTTTTATTCAACTCAGACTGGTAAAAACAAAATTGTACAGGAACAAAAAGATTCAGGGATTAATATTTCAAAATGTAGGCAAGTATCTGAATGATTTTTATCGTGATGTTTTACCTTATCAGCTTACAGACGCACAAAAAAGAGTCATAAAAGAGATCAGAAAGGACCTGGGATCCGGAAAACAGATGAACCGCCTGTTGCAGGGTGATGTCGGAAGCGGTAAGACAATAGTTGCGCTGATGTGCATGCTGATAGCGCTGGACAATGGCTTTCAGTCGTGTATTATGGCTCCTACTGAAATACTTTCACGACAGCATTATAATACATTAAAAGACTTTTTAAGCGAGTTAGATATAGAAGTAAAACTACTCACCGGTTCGACCAAAAGCGCTGAAAGAAAAAAAATTCTCGAAAGTCTGCTCAATGGGGATACAAAAATTCTGATCGGAACACATGCATTAATTGAAGAGGTGGTAAAATTTAAAAATCTTGGATTTGCTGTCATTGATGAACAACATCGGTTCGGCGTTGCGCAGCGAGCCAAACTATGGGAAAAAAGTGACCTACCGCCTCATATCCTGGTAATGACGGCTACTCCAATCCCCAGGACGCTGGCAATGACGCTTTACGGCGATCTGGATGTCTCGGTGATTGATGAGTTGCCCCCCGGACGAAAGCAAGTAAAAACGCTGCATTTTTATGATTCAAACCGACTGAAAGTCTTCGCTTTTATCAGAGAACAAATACGACAGGGCCGGCAGGTATATATTGTCTATCCATTGATTCATGAATCCGAAGCCCTCGATCTGAAACACCTGATGGAGGGATTTGATGCCATTGTGCGCGATTTTCCCCTGCCCGATTATGCCGTGAGCATGGTGCACGGGCAAATGAAACCAAAGGAAAAAGAATATGAAATGTCCCGTTTTGTCAAGGGCGAAACACAGATCATGGTGGCAACAACTGTTATCGAAGTAGGAGTGGATGTTCCGAACGCCTCAGTGATGGTCATTGAAAATGCAGAACGTTTTGGTTTGTCGCAACTGCATCAGTTACGCGGACGTGTCGGCAGGGGCGCCGATCAGTCGTTTTGTCTGCTGATGACTTCCGACAAGGTATCCCATGATGCACAAATGAGGATCAGGGCGATGCTCGAAACCAATGACGGGTTCCGGATCGCAGAACTGGATCTGAAACTCAGGGGCCCCGGAAATATTGAAGGTTTGCAGCAGAGCGGGATCACCGACCTGCATATCGCCGATCTGGTTACCGACGAAAAAATCCTGAAATATGCCCGGAATGTAGCCATTGCCTTGCTTGAATCAGATCCCGAACTCGAGTCATTTAAAAACAAACCTGTCAGGGACTATATACTGAAAGAAAATAAACGTAAGGGTTCATGGGGAATGATCAGTTGATGTTCAGGATAAAGGGAAAGATTTAAATCAGCTTTTATTTACCTTTGTCATAAAATTTAAAAATGCCTGTTTTATTTGCAAAGAACCCCGGGGATAACACAATTTTAGGTGTCTGGCAAATTTCCGAAACGCTTGATGAGCTGTTATCTGCAATTGAATTGTCGGAAACGGAAAAACATGTTTTAGATTCTTACAAGCATGATAAACGTAAAAAGCATTGGCTGAGCTATCGGGTGCTTATCAGCAAGGTAGTGGGAGCCTCAGCCCAGGTGCACTACACAGATTTCGGCAAGCCTTATCTGCAGAATGACCGAAAAAGTAAGCATATATCTATCACCCATTCCGGGGATTATTCTGCGGTAATTATCAATCCGGATACCTCAGTCGGAATTGATATCGAGGAAATAAGCAAGCGTATCGAAAGGGTTTCTTCAAAGTTTTTATCCGATGAAGAACTTGAGTTTATTGATAAGGAAAAATTTTTGGCACATCTGACTATTTGCTGGACAGCCAAAGAGGCGCTCTTTAAGATCAGCGGAAATGATTATTATGATTTTAAAGAACAGATAAAATTATTTCCATTCAAATATGCCGCCAATGGCAGTATTCAAGCTGTCCTTACCGGGGAAAACCAGGCTATAAACCTTGTCGTTCATTTTGAAAAGATATCTGATTACTTCCTGTCTTATGCGATTTTATAATGCATACACAAAATCAGCCTGCTGTGAAATACAGTTGACCAGATTCTTTGCCAAAAATAAATTGTACTTTTATTTTTCTTAATTCTGACGATTATGAAAATTTACCAAAATATCATTAATAATAGTGCAAAGGGAAAAAAACAACTCAGCATACTTATCGATCCCGACAAATCCACTATTGAGCAGGTAAAAAAAATAGCAGCATTATCAAATGAGGGGGCAATCGACTATTTTTTTATCGGAGGTAGCCTGATTACAAACGATCATATGGACAGATGTATCGCGACATTAAAAAAAACATCCTCTATCCCGGTAGTAATCTTTCCGGGGAATACGATGCAGATAAATTCAAAAGCCGATGCCATACTTTTTTTATCGCTTATTTCCGGCCGTAATGCCGAGATGTTAATAGGCAAACATGTGATCGCCGCACCTTATATCCGCCATGCAGAACTGGAAGCTATTTCCACCGGTTACCTGCTGATCGAAAGCGGCAAACCGACATCCGTGGCCTATATGAGTAATTCATTGCCAATTCCTCATGATAAAGATGATATTGCGCTGTGTACGGCTATGGCTGGCGAAATGCTGGGCATGAAAATGATTTACATGGATGCCGGAAGTGGTGCCCAGGAACATATAGGGTTAAGGATGATCGAAAAGGTAAAGAAAAATATTTCTGTTCCGCTTATTGTCGGCGGCGGAATTAATTCTGCCCAAAAAGCAAAAAATATTTACCATGCCGGTGCGGATATGATTGTGGTGGGAACTGCTGTCGAAAACGACCGATCATTGATACGTCAACTGGCTGATGCAAGATGGTAATATCGTGTTGCATAAAAAGCATTTGCTTGTACAAATTTCAGCATAAACAATTTTAAGCTAATTTTGCTTTTTAATAATTCAGGGGCGGCCAAATGAAAAAACTATTGTCAAAACTTTTCAGTTACTTTTTGTTTTTTCTTCTGCTTTTGATTTCACTGCTGCCATTTTGGATATTATATCTACTGTCAGATTTTTTGGCTTTTTTATTATTTTATGTGATTGGATACCGCAAAAAAGTGGTGTTTAAAAACCTTGAGGGAAGCCTTCCCGAAACATCTGATACCAAAAAAATCGCCTGGCAGTTTTATAGGTTTTTGGCGGATGTGTTTTTAGAGTCTATCAAATGTTTTACGATCGGTAAAGGAAATTTGCTGAAAAGGATCACGTGTGACAATCCGGAGATCATGGAACAATATGCCCGTGAAAACCGGAGCGTGATCTTTATGTCGGGGCATTATTGCAATTGGGAGTATCTGATTTATTCCATGAATATTATTTTCCCGCACTGGGCTATTGGTGTCGGCAAACCATTATCGAACGAAGTGATGAATAAGCTGACAAACGGCAGACGCAGCAGGTTCGGAATGAAGATCATCAATGCAAAAAATATTAAAGAAGAATTTTTTAAAGATAGAGATAAACTTACAGCAAGCCTTTTTCTTTCTGATCAGTATCCCGGCGGCTCACACAAAGGCGTGCATGCCGTGTTTTTAAATAAAGAAACCGACTTTTTGTTTGGTGCGGAAAAATATGCCGTTGAGTATAGTTTTCCTGTTGTTTACGCCGACTTTGTGCGCATCAGAAGAGGACATTATCGTATACATCTTGTAAAGATCACGGATACACCCAAAGAATGCGAATACGGCTATATTATGAAAACCTATATCAGCTTGCTTGAACAAACGATACTTCGCGATCCTGCATACTGGCTGTGGTCGCACAAACGCTGGAAACAAATAGAAGGGTTTTACTGAAAAAACAGTAACCGAAGTTCGGGTTAAGCATGCTGTGCTAATACTCCGTTAGGAGTTAAATATCAATAGAAAAAAACACAAAAGATATTTATTCTCCGTTAGGAGATTAAAGGTTTAATATTGTATATGTCCTACGGACAAAACATGCTACATTTATATTTTTCTATTGATATTGATTGCCTACGGCAAAACACTAGCATATAGATAATGAGTGTTTTTATAAAAAATCAATTATTTATTTACCCCAAACTTAGGTTATTAGTTCTGCTCCGGTTCCGGCTTCTTGATATCTTTGATGTTCAGCTGAAGCGAAATATTTCCGTTCCATTCATTTTCTTCGATATGATAGCAGATGTCAAAAATATTTCCTCCCTGGATGTAGTCATAGAAGTCGGCAAGTTGAAAACCTATCGCTGAAAAAGGAGGTAGTGAAATTTCCGGATAAGTTATTGAAAGTTTCAGGTGGTGTTTTTCATTTTTTCCCACGAGACGGGCATTTCCAAAGTCAACAACACCGGTGGTTTTAAATACAGGCGACATGTTGCCGGGGCCGAAAGGCGAGAACTGCTTGATGATTTTGTAGAAATTGGGGTTTATTTGCCGCAGATCCAGTTCTGCATCAATTTCCACTTCCGGAACCTGCATATCTTCGGTGATAGTAGAGCTTACAATTTCCTCAAAACGTTTGCTGAAGGCTGTAAGGTTTTCAGGTTTGATCGTAAGGCCAGCGGCATACTTGTGCCCGCCAAAGTGTTCAAGGAGTTCACTGCAGGCATCAATTGCATCATAAATATCGAAATCCTTAACGGATCGTGCCGAGCCACATATCAATTCATTGGAGTTCGTAAAAACTATGGTGGGGCGGTAATAAACCTCGGTCAACCTTGATGCCACAATGCCAATAACCCCTTTATGCCACTCGGGATGATAAACTATGGTTGATTTGCTATTCAGAAGGTGCTTGCTGTTTTTGATCATATCAATCGCCTCGGAGGTAGTTTGTGTATCGAGGGTGCGCCGTTCGGTATTATAACTGTCGATCTGAATGCCTATTTCGAGGGCATCTTTCATGTTGTCGGCAATCAGTAACTCTACCGAGTTACGGCCGCTTTCGATGCGCCCGGCGGCATTGATACGCGGCCCGATCAAAAACACCAGGTCGTTGATATTAAGTTGCCTCGAAAAGATCTGAGACTCATTACCATTGTCTGATTCCCTTACCCGCTTCATATTACTGCTTTGCAAAACAGCTTCGATACCTGGGCGCGGGTTGGAGTTGATAAGTTTTAGCCCGTAATAAGCAAGTACGCGGTTTTCACCGGTGATCGGCACGATATCCGAAGCAATGCTTACCGTTACAAGGTCTAAATACTTGTATAATTCTTTTTCATCAATTTTTCTGTTTTGGGCAAAGGCCTGTATCAGCTTGTACCCGATACCGCAACCGGAGAGTTCTTTATAAGGGTATAGGCAATCGGGCCGCTTGGGGTCAAGCACTGCTGCGGTATTGGGAATTTCACTTCCGGGCCTGTGATGGTCGCAAATAATAAAATCGACACCCTTTTCGTTGGCGTATTCCATTTTCTCGACGGCTTTTATGCCGCAGTCCAAAGCAATTACCAGCCGAATGTTATTTTCAGAAGCAAAGTCGATACCCTTGATCGAAATACCATAGCCTTCGATATAACGGTCGGGAATATAAAAATCAATGTTGGAATAATAATTTTTCAGGAAAGAATATACCAGAGCCACAGCAGAGGTGCCATCCACATCATAATCGCCATAGATCACGATCTTCTCATTGTTTTCGATGGCTTTTTCGATACGGGCAATGGCCTTATCCATATCTTTCATCAGAAAAGGATCGTGGAGGTGGCTTAGTTCAGGGCGAAAAAATGCTCTGGCATCATCAAAAGTAGTGATACCACGTTGGTATAATAAATTAGCAATAGGAAAAGAGACGTTCAGTTCTTTTGCCAATTGTTCAATTAATTCATTATTACCAAGTTGCTTGATTACCCAGCGCTTTTCCATCAATTATGCCTTTACAATGCAAATTTACACATTAAAATTTAGGTATTTTTACAAATGAAAAGATTTTGTTTTTTTGTATATATTGAATTTTATGTACCTTTATTTATTAAATTTAAATATAATTTTGTAGCACTCATAAAATTAAAATCATGAAATCAAAAAAGCTCGTTAAAATCGTTTTCAAAGTTCTGGGGATCTTTATTGCCCTGGTTGTTGCACTAACTGTATTGCTTCCGATAATTTTTAAAAAGCAGATCGTTGAAGCGGTCAAAACAGAGATCAACAAAAATGTTAACGCCAAAGTGGATTTCAAGGATTACCATCTCACACTATTTCGGAATTTTCCTGATTTTACTTTGGGCCTCGACGATTTAACCATCGTAGGAATTAACGAATTTAAAGAGGATACCCTGGCGGATGTTGGAAAATTACGTGTATCTGTCGGACTGTTCAGCCTGATAAAAGGTGAACAGTATAAGATAAATACTATATCCCTTGACAGGCCGAAGGTTCACCTGATCGTTCAGAAAGGTGGAAAGGTCAACTGGGATATCATGAAACCATCCAAAGATACCGCAGCGAAGGGGCCTGAAGGACCTTCCAAATTCAAGCTTTCCATCGACAAACTCTCTATTAGTGACGGGCTTCTCACCTATGATGACGAAGATGCTAACATGCATGCAAAAGCAATTAATCTGAACCATACATTGAAAGGCGATCTGACGGCTGATTTTACCTCGCTAAACACGAAAACAAGTATTGATACACTTAGCCTTTCTTATGGGGGTATTCCTTATCTGAATAAGGCCGCACTTGAGCTTAAGGCAGACATTGTCGCTGACCTGAAAAATTCAAAATATACATTTAAGGAAAACGAATTACGCCTCAACGACCTGTTTCTTGGCTTTGAAGGCTGGGTAGCCCTGCCGAAAGAAGATATTCATATGGATATTAAGTTTAACACGAAGAAAACCGAATTCAGCAGCATATTGTCGCTGATACCTGCCGTGTACACAAAAGATTTTGACAAGATCGAAACCAAAGGCAGCCTGGCCCTGGATGGTTTTGCCAAAGGTACCTATAGCGATAAGTGCATGCCGGCCTTTGCTGTCAACCTGCTTGTCGAAAATGCGATGTTCAAATATCCTTCTCTGCCCAAATCGGTGACCAATATCAATTTTAATGTCAAGGCCAGTAATAAGGATGGGAAACCGGATCATACGGTTATTGATATTAAAAAACTGCATTTTGAAATGGGTACAAACATTGCAGATGTCGTGATGTATGTTACAACGCCGGCATCAGACCCCAATATGAACGGTACGGTAAAAGCTAAAATCAACCTTGGCGAAGTGAAGGATTTTTATCCGCTTGAACAAGGCGATGAACTGAGCGGAAAATTAAATGCCGATGTCAGCCTGAAAGGGAAATTATCTTCTATTGAAAAAGAAAAATATGAAGAATTTAAAGCGAAAGGGGAGATATCTATTGCAGGAATGACTTATAAAAGCAAGGACATTAAACAATCCGTCATTATCAACAACCTGAAATTGCTGTTCTCGCCACAATTTGTCGATATGCCTTCGTGCGACTTGAAAATAGGCCGTTCCGATCTGAAAGCCAAAGGCCGTCTTGACAATCTTTTGTCCTATATTTTTAAAGATGAGTTGCTGAGAGGTAGGTTCGAAAGCACTTCATCGCTGCTCGACATCAACGAATTTATGTCTGATGAATCAACAACTGCTTCTTCGGCAGAAGCGGAAAGCGGCACGACTTCGGTGATTGAAGTCCCCGCCAATCTTGATTTCTATCTGAATGCTTCCTTCGGCAGGGTGCTTTATGATAAAATGGATATGACCAGTGTTTCAGGTATTGTAAAAATTGCAAACAGAAAGCTGACACTGGAAAACCTGAAAATGAATGTTCTTGACGGCTCTCTTGCTGTTTCCGGCTCATACAGCACACAGAAAAACGAGCCTGAAATAGATTTTATTCTTGATGCCGGCCAGCTCAACATTCCGAAAACCTTTAAGACCTTTGTTACTGTGCAAAAACTGGCCCCGATCGCCGAAAAATGCGAGGGAAAAGTATCCGCAAATTTAAGCCTGAAATCCTCTTTAGATAAGACCATGACTCCGCTTTACAATACCATGACCGGAAACGGAAAGTTGACACTGAATAATGTGGAGATCAAAGGTTTTGAACCGATAAACAAAATCGCTGAAGCGCTGAAGATTGATAAATTCAAACGCATCGGCATCGACAATACTTCCATTGAGATCACTATTCTTAAGGGGAAAGTATATTTTAAGCCTCATTCATTCACCTTTGAAAAGATAAAAATGACGCTGAGCGGTTGGAACGCGCTTGATCAGACAATAGGTTGCGATGCGGTGCTTGAAATTCCGCGCGAATTGTTTGATGGGGCTGCCAACGGGGTGCTGAACAATCTGGTGAGTAAGGCCAACAGCAAGGGCCTGAACATCCAGCCCGGAAATACCATCGTCGTTGCTGCCAAGATTGGAGGTACTTATACCAAGCCTACCATTACTACGGATATTAAAAAAAATGCGGGTGATGCCGTAAATGATATAAAAAATCAAGTGGTAGAGACCGTAAAAGACAAAGTGAATGAAACTGTGGATAAGGCTAAAGAAGAAGTGAGCGAACAGGCTCAGAAGTTATTGGATGAAGCTCAGAAACAGGCCCAGGCCTTGCGCGACGAAGCCAAACGTGCCGGTGACAAGCTGATCAGCGAAGCCGAAAAACAGGGGCAGGCCCTGGTAGATAAAGCGACTAATCTCATTACCAAAGCCGCAGCCCGTGAGACTTCGAAACAATTAGTTAAAACTGCTAAGGATAAAGCGGCACAATTAAACCAGGAAGCGGAAACCAAAGCAAACAAGATTTTAGCGGATGCACAGAAGCAGGCTGATAAGCTGAAGGGGCAGTAGGATCAGGGCGGAGAGGTTAAAGCCACGAGCCACGAGCCACAAGCCACAAGCCATGAGTCAATGGCCAATAGCTGTTACTAATAGCTAATACGGATCACTATTTATAAAAACAATTCCACGTCCTAAAGTTTTGTAATTTTGTGAATAAAGATAAACGGAATGATCCCTTTTGATATCGCCTTACAAACGGTTTTAAATAATTCGCAGCCATTAGCGGGAACGGAAAAAGTCGCCGCCCATTGCATAGGTGCCTAATCTTTAATATCACAATAGCCTTTGCAAAGGTTTGTATTATTGAGCACATTACGAAAATGTTAAGAAAAAACGACTATATTTGTATCAAATATTTGCAATGCAGAATTTATTTATCATAGCTGGCCCCAATGGTGCGGGTAAAACAACTGCTTCATATACTGTTCTTCCAGAAATACTTGATTGCAAGGAATTTGTAAATGCTGATGAAATAGCAAAAGGGATTTCGCCTTTTCAACCCGATAAAGCCGCCATTGACGCAGGCAGGCTTATGTTGATTAGAATTAAAGACCACGTAAAACACCGTGCAACCTTTGCTTTTGAGACAACACTTTCTACAAGAAGTTATGTTAATACAATTCTTCAAGCAAAAGAATGTGGTTACTTTGTCACCTTGGTTTATTTCTGGCTTAGTTCTCCTGAATTAGCAATTGAACGGGTTAAAACTCGCGTAAGTGCTGGAGGACATGATATTGCTGTTGACGTGATAAAAAGAAGATATTTAAGTGGCTTGAAAAATTTGGTCAATTTATATCTCCCGATTTCGGACTATTGGATGATTATTGACAATTCGGAAAATCCTTTCAAACTAATTGCAGAAGGAAATACAAACAAGAATAAGCAAATCAATGATACTAATATTTGGACAAAAATAAATCACTTGGCAAATGGAAAATAATATTACAGTTCTTCGAACGAACATATTAAAAGGACTTGAACTTGCTTTTAAACGACTTGTTGAAAAGAAAAGCAAAGAAAACGGCGAGCTGGTTTTTTGGAAAGATGGGAAAATTATTCGCATCAAGGCTAAAGACTTACTGAAATAATTTATTCTATAGTTTCTCCAGGCCCTCCGTGTCACTTCGACAAGCTAAGTGCATCGCTCCGTGGTTTTCCTTCCTCCACACATTTCACAAAAAATCCCCGTTGTTCATAGTTTGCAACTACGAACCCGACCGTATTTCTTCGTGTCCGCCTCGGCGGACTCTGTGCCCTTCCGATAGCTATCGGAAGTGTCTCCGTGGTTTTTCCTATTTGCCAACCACAAAAAAAACCTCACGTCCTAAAGTTTTGTAATTTTGTGCATAATCTAAACTGAATGATCCCTTTTGATATAGCCTTACAAACGGTTTTAAATAATTCGCTGCAATTAGCAGGAACTGAAAGAGTGCCTTTGGGTGTCGCTTTAGGCCGTGTTCTTGCACAGGATGTGTTTTCCGATATAGACATGCCTCCATTTGATAAATCGGCTGTTGACGGCTATGCATGCCGCAGGCAGGATATTTTAAATGTGCTGGAAATTGTTGAGACCGTGGCAGCAGGAAAAGTGCCACAAAAAACGGTTTTAGAAAATCAGTGTACAAAAATAATGACGGGCGCCATGATACCTGAAGGAGCCGACTGTGTACTGATGGTGGAACATACAGAGCAAACAGGTGAGAACCGCATAAAATTTTTAAAAAACGATACCCGCCCGAATATTGCCTATAAAGCGGAAGACGTTAAAAAAGGCAGCCTCGTCCTTGAAAAAGGTATCGTGATCAAGCCCGAACACATTGCTATCTTTGCTGCTGTGGGCTGTTCTGAGCCGGAAGTAAGCGTTCCGCCCAGGGTCAGCATTATTTCTACCGGTGATGAATTGGTGGAGCCTTATCAGGTTCCCGGTATTTCACAAATACGCAACAGCAATTCATGGCAGTTGCTGGCACAGGCGCAGCAGATGCATGTGGCTGTGAAATATGAAGGCATCGCAAGAGATGATGAGGATGCCACATACCGGATGATCGGAAATGCAATGGAAACAAGCGATGTGGTGCTGCTGACAGGCGGCGTTTCCATGGGTGATTATGATTTTGTGCCCGACATGATGATAAAATCCGGTTTCGAAATATTGTTTCGTACCATTGCTATACAGCCCGGAAAGCCTACTGTTTTTGGAAAAAAAGATAATAAATTCTGTTTTGGCTTACCCGGCAACCCGGTAGCATCCTTTGTTATTTTTGAATTGCTGGTCAAGCCCTTGCTGTATAAAATGATGGGGAGTGAATTTTCACCACGGATACTCCGGATGCCTTTTGCACAGGATTATAAGCGCAGAATTTCGGAACGGCTTTCGGTAATTCCCGTTGTGATCAACAGCGATGGAACGGCTACACCTGTCGGCTATCATGGGTCTGCACATATTCATGCGCTTGCCTATGCTCAGGGGATGGCTTTTATCCCGATAGGAACGACGACGATTGGTAAAGGAGAATTGGCAGATGTTAGACTCATATAAGCGCGACATAAATTATCTGCGTGTGTCGGTGACCGACCGTTGCAACCTGCGCTGCAAATACTGCATGCCTGCAGAAGGTGTATCGCTGATGCGGCATGAAGATATTTTAAGCTTTGAAGAAATTATCGATATTGTTAAGATCGCCGTTTCTAAAGGGATTTCTAAAGTGCGGATCACCGGTGGGGAGCCATTGGTGCGCAGGGGGATTGTTTCACTTATTGAGCAAATTTCGGTAATTCCTGGAATCATTGATCTCTCGATGACCACCAACGGGATTTTCCTTGAAGAATATGCTGGACGGCTTGCCAAAGCAGGCATTCAACGGATTAATATCAGTCTTGATACCGTGGATCCGGAAAAATATGCTGAAATTACCCGTGGGGGTGATATCAGTAAAGTGGCAAGAGGCATAGTCGCAGCCAAAAAAGCAGGACTGAGTCCGATAAAAATTAACTGTGTGGTAAAAAATTCTTCACAGGAATCGGATGCCCTAGGTGTGAAAGATTTTTGCAAAAAAAACGGTCTGGAAGCCCGTTTTATTCAGCTTATGGATCTTGAAAAAGGCCATTTTTCTGTTGTGGACGGGGGTAGCGGCGGCGATTGTTTGATATGCAACCGTTTGCGATTGACTGCCAACGGAAAAATAAAGCCCTGCCTTTTCAACGACATAGAATTTGATGTAAGAATGTTGGGCGCAGAAAAAGCCATTACCGAAGCCATAAAATCCAAGCCCGAATGCGGGACCTTTAACAAAAACGGGCACTTTAGTAATATCGGCGGATGAAAAAAAAGGTTTAAGAAAATA
>CAZMPB010000007.1:36309-44540 GCA_964567775.1 uncultured Bacteroidales bacterium | reverse complement strand
AGTATGCACGGTGGTGTGAGAGGGCGGGGGAGCAATCCCCCTACCTACTCGATTTATGGAATCTTTTTCAGGAACTATATATCGATTTCCAAAAAACATTTATCGAATGAAAAAATTACTAACTTTATCATCTCAATTCAATTTAATATATAACTAATATGGAACCAAAAGTCAACGAAAAGAAAACCAAATCAGAGATACTGAAAGCTTATGAAGAACTTCTGCAAACAGTAGCTCAACAAAAAAAGGAAGAACCCCGCAAGATACAGGAAGAAACAAAAAAGGCTGAAATTGTTAAACGTGTAGAATCATTGTCGGATGAAGCGATTGTCAAAGGTTTTGCCGCACTTAAGATTGAACTTGCCTCCACACTCGAAAAACTTGAAGATAAATTGTTAGAAGAATTCGGCAAATATGAAGAATTAAAGGAAGCAACCGCCTTTGAAAATGCCAACCTGCAAAGCTTGTATCAGATTACAGCCAATGCCGATTCGCTGGCAGCCTTACTTATGGCGCAAAAAGTGAAACGCGAAGAGTTTGAAGCGGAAATAGCTTTAAAACGAGAGAACTTTGAAAATGAAACAGAAAGGGAAAAACTACAGTTTGAAACAGAGATAAAAGAAAAACGGGAACAGTGGAAGAAAGAGAAATCTTTGGCAGAACAACAGACAAAAGAGGAAGCAGAAGGTTTGAAAAAGAAACGCGAACGAGAAGAAGAGGAATATCTCTATAACTTAAAGTTACTCCGGAAGAAAGACACGGATCAATACCAGGAACAAAAACTTAAATTGGAAAAAGAACTTTCAGATAAAAAAGCGTTATTTGATATAGAAATTGCACAACACCAGGCTAAAGTTCAGGATACCGAGAATGAATTAAAACAATTACGTGAGAAAGCGGAAATCTTTCCTGCTGAAATGGATAAGGCTGTTAAACAAGCGGAAAAGTTGCTTGCCGATAAACTCCAGGCACAATTCAAGTTTGAAAAGGAGCTTTCTGCCAAGCAAAATGAGGGTGAACAAAAACTATTTGAACAGACCATTCAAACGCTTCAAAATAAAATAAAAGACCTCGAAGCCATCATTAAGGAACTCACGGCCAAAGCCAATACTGCCGAAGTCAGCGTGAAAGACATCGCGTTAAAAGCTATTGAAAGTTCGGGCAGGGTGCAGGTTTTTGAGAAAAACAAGGACGCTTAAAAATCGGAGTTTATCATAAAAAAAAGAAAAAGGATTTGTTTTTTTTTGATATTGAAGCCCTATGGGCTATCCATAACCAATTTTTGTATGCTCATAATACGTGCAAATAATTTCTGTGTAGGAGAATAATATCAATAGAAAACGAAAATAATTTCCCGGAGGGAAATAACAAGATTATTTTATTTTCGGTTGAGCAGCTTTTTTATCTCATTCAGCTTCATCAGCGCCTCTACCGGTGTGAGGGTGTTGATGTCTGTGTTCAGTATGTCGTCTTTTATTTGTTCGAGAAGCGGATCGTTCAACTGGATAAAACTAAGCTGGAACTGGTCATCCGTGACTTTCTGTGGTTTTTTACCTTTTTGTGAAAGCTCGCCGCCACTGTGGTCTTTTTCAAGCTGGTGGAGCAGGTCGTTGGCACGGTCGATTACAACCTGGGGGATGCCCGCCATTTTTGCCACATGTATCCCAAAGCTGTGTTCCGTGCCACCCTGAGCCAACTTACGAAGAAAAATGATTTTATTATTGATCTCTTTCACGCTGACATGAAAGTTTTTAATGCCGCTCATTGTCTTGGCCATTTCATTCAACTCGTGATAGTGGGTGGCGAACAATACCTTGGGTTTGAAAACTTTGTTTTCGTGGAGGTATTCGGCAATGGCCCATGCGATAGAAATCCCATCGTAAGTGCTGGTACCCCGGCCTATTTCGTCGAGCAATATCAGGCTTCGCGACGAGATATTATTCAGTATGCTTGCCGTTTCGTTCATTTCAACCATAAAAGTTGATTCGCCCGAAGAAATATTGTCTGAAGCGCCCACCCGGGTGAAGATCTTGTCAATCAGCCCAATTTGAGCCGCGTCGGCGGGCACATAACACCCTGTCTGTGCCAGCAGAACAATCAGAGCCGTCTGTCGCAGCAAGGCTGATTTTCCCGACATGTTTGGCCCGGTGATAATTATTATCTGCTGGTTGGAATTATCGAGGTAAATATCGTTAGCAATATATTTTTCGCCTGCCGGAAGGTTTTGTTCGATGACGGGGTGTCTGCCATTTTTAATATCAATGATCAGCGAATCGTTTATTTCGGGGCGCACATAATTATTGCGTGTAGCAACCGATGCAAACGACAAAAGGCAGTCAATCCTTGAGATTAGTGATGCGTTGAGTTGTATGGGTTTGATGTAGTCGAATAAAGCTACAATAAGATCGTTGTAAAGCTGAGCTTCCAATGTCAGGATTTTTTCTTCAGCGCCCAGTATTTTATCTTCATATTCTTTGAGTTCTTCGGTGATATAGCGTTCGCAGTTGGCCAGGGTTTGCTTGCGTGTCCATTCGGCGGGAACCTTATTTTTATGCGTATTGGTTACTTCTATGTAATAGCCGAACACGTTGTTGAACGCAATTTTCAATGAAGGGATTCCTGTATTTTCGCTTTCGCGCTGCTGAATCTGCAGCAGGTAATCCTTGCCTGAAAAAGCCAGTTTCCGCAGTTCATCCAGATCCGCTGAAACGCCTTCTGCGATTACATTTCCTTTATTAGCAAGGGCGGGAGGGTCGGGCTGCATATCATGTTCGATGCGGTCGCGGATGAGTTTACAACTATTTAGTTGTTCTCCGATTTTGTTCAGCGCGGGATTTGATGTTTTTTCAAAACTATTTTTTATAGCTTCTGTTGAGATCAAAGCCCTCTTGATCTGGATAATCTCGCGCGGGTTGATCTTCCCGATGGCCACCTTTGATATCAGCCGTTCCAGGTCACCGATGTTCTTTACATTTTTGCTGAGTTCTTCAGTAAAAACGGTCTCGTTGAGAAAATATCCGACAATGTCGAGCCGTTCATCAATCAGTTGTTTGTCTTTCAAAGGCATCACCAGCCAACGTTTCAGCTTTCGGCTGCCCATAGGTGTCAGCGTCTGGTCAATCACATCAACAAGTGTCAGCGCCCGTTCATTCGATGAATGCAGTAATTCCAGATTCCGGACAGAAAATTTATCGATCCAGACATAATGATCTTCTTCGACCCTGCTGAGTTTAGAGATATGGCTTATTTTGTCGTGTTGTGTTTCGGCAAGGTAATGCATGGCGGCTCCGGCAGCGATGATGCCGTATTCGAGTTCTTCCACTCCGAAACCCTTGAGCGAAGCAGTCTGAAAATGATTTTGTAAGATATTGTTGGCAAAATCGGGGGTAAACACCCAGTCTTCAAAGGTGGAAGTATAAAATTTGTTGCCGTATGTTTCAATAAATTCCCGTTGTTTGTTTTTCTGGACTACGACCTCGTTGGGATGAAAACTCTGTAATAGGTTGTCAATATATTCTTTACTTCCCTGTGCAAGATAAAATTCTCCTGTTGAAATATCCAGAAAAGAAACCCCTGTAATGCGCGGTCCCGTGTGTATGCTTGCCAGAAAATTATTTTCTTTATGGTCGAGGACCTTGTCGTTGTAGGCTACTCCGGGTGTGACGATCTCTGTTATGCCGCGCCTGACAATTTTTTTGGTAAGTTTTGGATCTTCGAGTTGGTCACAGATCGCTACGCGCAGGCCTGCCTTGACCAGTTTCGGCAAATAAGTGTCCAGCGCATGATACGGAAAACCTGCCAGTTCGATATAAGTTCCAACGCCATTAGCTCGTTTTGTAAGTACAATTCCTAAAATGCCCGAAGTTTTTACAGCGTCCTCCCCGAACGTTTCATAAAAGTCGCCAACACGGAACAACAAAAGCGCATCAGGATATTTGGCCTTGATGGCGTTGTGCTGTTTCATCAGCGGGGTTTCGGCGATATCTTTTTTGCTTTCTGACAAGAAATAAATTTTAGCAAAGTTAATTTTTTTGGTAAAAAACCAGACAGAAAAATGAATTGATTTTAAGTGTCGGGGTGACAGACAAGCGCACGGGCTTTAGCACAGTCACCCCGACACTACTAACTTACCAAAAAATTTTTACTGGTGCTTTCATTTTATCTGCGATAAAAACAATCGAGAGGAACGTAAAAAAAATACTTTATTAATAAAAATTTCTATATTTGTATAATCATAAATTTATACTAAAAAATCAAAAATTAGTTATCATTTAAATAAACAAAAAAACCTAAACACATGAAAAAACTGGTAAGTATCTTATTAATGGCCTGCTTTGTAATACTGGTAACCCAATTACAAGGCCAAAATAAAGAAGACCAATGGCAGCAAGATGAAGATTTTATGGGCAAATTTAAAAAAGATTGTCAGGAAGTTTATGACGAGGCCTATCTGTTGCGCGATGCAACTTTCCCCAAGGTTGTGAGCGAAAAGCTCCTTAGTCTGTCTAAGAATTTAGATTATGTAAATCGTAAAGCCAAGGCCGATATAATTATCAAAAACTGGACTCCCGAGGAGCTGGGCAGGGGATGGATTTGGCAAAACTATGTGTGGATTGCTCAAAATTTCTGGACACTGTATAATGAATTGAATTCGGGGCGGCAGAAAACATTTTTTGAAGATTCCTACGCCAGTGCAAACCGTATGATTAGCGATAAAAATTTTGCTGGCGCCATGGAATTGGCCATTGCGATGAAAAATACCATACGATCGCTTGACCTGATCGAAAATCAAACAAGTGCAACAGGGCAACTCTATGCACCGGCCACCGATGAGGTTTATAATAAAGCTTATAATGCATTAAAAACCAATATTTTCAGCAGTGATTTTCATGCCACACATGCAGGCCAGATCGTATTTTCAAAAGCACCTATTGTTATACTTCAGGAAAAGGTGGATGAACTTACCAATAGTTTTAAAGCAGGTGACGATATTTACCTATCGGCTTATCTGCTGAGAAAGCTTGAAAACCTGGGCAGTATTTCCATACTAATGTTTCTGGACGGGAAGACCAATTCTGATGCCGGCGTAGAACTAAATGTTGCCAATGCAACTGAAGCTGCCAAATCATACTACACTTATGCTCTTGTTCCTTCTGAAGCGAACAGCACAAGTAAAACGGTGTGGGCTGATTTTGCTGAAATATTTGCTAACTGTATGCCGGGCGAACATAAGGTGCTGATACAGTTGCAATCACCAATGAATATATTAGCTTCGGGTGAATTTACTATTGATTTGAAAAGCGGCAAAGATTATTATCATGAAAGGGCTGAAAAAATCCGAAGTATTCAGATGGATGCCGTAAGATTAGAAAAACCGGCTATGTCTAATTCCGCTCTTGAACAAACAATGATGAAAATAGCAGGAGAGCAATTTCCCGATATGAGTCCGCTCCGGGTTTCAATTGCCGATAGTAAATGGACTATCGTACGCGATGAAATTACCAATGTGATTCTTTACCGGACATTGGGAGCCGAAGTTGCTGTTAAAACAGCCACAGGAACCTGCCGGGTGTATTATATCGGGTTCAAACAGGAATACAACGGAAGCTCTTACGGCCCAACCGAGTTTTATTCGGTGGGAGGAAATTATGATATCAGATGCGAAAACGTAAACAAGTGAAATGTCGGGTTGACAAAAAATTTCCATAATGCTCACCTATTTGATGGGCGGTTGATTTCACTATGTTTTGTTTGTTTTCGGACAAGGAAATGAATTTTGAACAAAGATAGGATTTTTATAAACCATTTAGCTTCTATTTATATACTATCATCCTATTGAACTTAATAACCCTGCCAAGAAGCAAAGAACTCATATTTGCTATTTCGGAATTAATATGCTGCCATTCTCAGCAACAATACATACTGGATTTGAGCCCTTGTAAGTGCATATTTTATTGAGGTTGAGGCGGGTGCCCGAATTTTGTATTTTCCAATGTAATCCGGCATCTTCGGTTTTAAGAATCAGCCCTTTTTGCCCAACGACATAGCCCGTGTTTTTATCTGAAAAAAAGACATCATTCAGCCGCAAGGATGTTTCATTTTCAATTTCAAAATTCGTCCATGATACTGAGCCATCTGTCGTTTTTAATATCATGTCGTCTACAAGAGTATAACCATGCATCCCATCGGTAAAGAATACCCCATGTGCCGGCAGCCTGCTGTTAAGTGAAGACGGAATCCAGTTTTGTCCGCCGTCATAGGTTTTAATAAAGATACCCAATCTTCCAACAATATAACCAGTGTCTTTATCTGTAAAATAAATATCATTAAAAGGCTCATCCAAATCGAAGGTTGTCTCTTTCCAATCTTTCCCTTTATTCGTTGTTTTAAAAATGGATCCGTGATTCGTACAAAGAATTATCGAGTTGGTATCGAAAAAATGAAAGGCATTTATTGATTGATTTTTAGGTAAATTCCCTTGTCTTACCCAATTTTTTCCGGCATCATTGGTTTGATAAATGATATCGTTATAGTCGATCAACAGGCCACTATTACTGTTCTGAAAATACATGGTTCTAAAATTGGTGTTCTGCGTCCCGATTTTAATATCGGCCCAGCTTTTGCCGCCATTGGTAGTTTTCAGGATATAACCTTTATGCCCTAATGCATATCCATTTTCATTATCTGTAAATAAAATTTTATTTGAAGGAATGAATTGATCGGAATAAAGAGGATTCCAGGTTACGCCGGCGTCGGTTGTCTTAAAAATGCCGTTTCCTCCGACAGCAAACCCCATGGAGGTATTCATAAAGTATAGCGAGCTGAAATCCTGACCTCCTGTGAACTTATTATTCCAGGAGTTGCCCCCATCTGTAGTTATTAATATCGTCGAATACGATGAACTTACGATATAACCATTATTTAGGTCGTAGAAATATACTGAAGTTAAGTTTCCTTTCTCTTTTGAGTTTTTCTTTTCCCATGTTTCGCCCCCATCAATGCTTTTTAAAATCTGACCATTGTCGCCAACAGCAAATCCTATCAAGGCTGTAATAAAAAAAACCGACTTCAGGTGCTCTGAGCCTACACCTGAAGATAATTTCCAATTTAATCCACCGTTGCTTGTTTTTAATATTACCGGTATGGTATTATAATCATTATCTGAATAGCTGCCTACAATAAATCCAAGATTTTCGTTCAGGAAGAAGACTTTTTCCAACTTATCATAATTATATGAACCGACCTTGTTTCGGGTCCAGCTATAACCACCGTTATTACTGGACAGTAGCGTTCCTTCATGACCTGTAATCCACATCTTGTGAGGCGCAGAGAAACATACCGATAAAAAATCTATGTCGTCTGGATATTTCAAATCTGTCCATGTTTCACCCCCGTTTTCGGTTGAGATAATCAACCCGTTATCCCCAACAGCAAGCCCTTTTTTTTCATCTGCAAAATAAATGTCTTTGATATTCCTTGTGACATTTGTCTGAACTCTTTTCCATGTGTTTCCGGCATCTGAAGTCTTCAGGATTTCGCCATCGCCGCCCGTGATAAAACCCGTATTATTGTTAACGAAACGGATGCTGTAAAAATAATTGTTATGTTGCAAAGGATAAAGCCATTGCCAGTCCTGTGCGACAGTTGTAATAGATGTGAGTAAGACGATGAGAAAAAACAGATTTTTCATAAAGGTGTTTATTTTTTTTGTTAAAATTCTTTGACCAGTTTCATTAAGTTTTTTTTTCATAGTAACTAATTTTTTAAGTTTCAGGATGCGATTATTTGAAAGATAGTTTAGTCAAATCCAAAGATTTTTTTAGTAAAAATTTGATGAACAAGTTGCATTCTATTCTTCATGAACCCTCTTGTTTATCACCAAGAAATAAAAATCATTGTCGAGGGGCAGATAACCCTGTTCGTAACAAAAATAATACTGGCTGCCTTTCTGGGTGCGGTAAATATTGGTGAAATGGTTAAAATCAAAACCTTTTTCTACCAGTTTTTTCTTGGGCACTTTGGTTTTTTCGGCTTTGTTGAGGCTTTGCAGTATCCGCCGGTTTTTCCGCAGGATATTGTTGATGTTTCTGACCAAATTGGTGTTGTCGCTGTTCAACTTGTTGTTATATGCATTGCGACACATGTCGGAACAGAATTTTTTATCAATTCGTCCGCTGAATTCTTCGTTGCATTCGAGGCAGGTTCTTTTTTCCATGGGAGGGGAGGTTAGG
>CAZMPB010000007.1:33066-36209 GCA_964567775.1 uncultured Bacteroidales bacterium | reverse complement strand
GAATTCTTCGTTGCATTCGAGGCAGGTTCTTTTTTCCATGGGAGGGGAGGTTAGGGGGTTAGACTGAAGGCTATTAGGCTTTTAGACTGAAGGCTGTTAGGCTGTTTTTGGCTATAAATTTAATGAACGTATAAGCGCACTTAAAACTTTTTCGGCTTCAATAATTTTTGGTTCACACTCATCGGCATCAATTTTTGAAATATATCCAAGCCGGCAGGCCAATCCAAACTGATAATGCAATTCTCGTAAAGACCCAAAAGCCATGTTTAAAAAATTCAAATATTCTTTTTGAGATTTTCTGGCACAGCCTTCCACGATATTTGAAGGTGTGGATACTGCCGCGCGCCTGATTTGACTCGTTAGGCCATACATTTCTTCCTTGGGGAAACTTTTTGTGACCCTGTAAATTAATACTGCAACATCGTCTGCGAGTTCAAATGCTCTTAGTTTGTTGTGATCTCTCATGGTTAGGTGTTTAGGGGGTTAGACTGTTAGGCGGTTAGACTGTTCCGATAGTACCGATAGTTATCGGTATCGGGAGGCTGTCAGGTTGCCTGCTTTTTATTTTTTCTCACAGCATTTTTTATATTTTTTTCCACTACCGCAAGGGCAAGGTTCATTTCTGCCTACTTTATTTTCAGTCCTTCGTTCATATGCAACATTGGGGTCGTCATAATTTTCAAAATCTTTATTTGATGGAGCGAATAAATCATCCAACAAAATCTTATCTGATATTTTTTCATCTTCATCCCCTCCTTTAATAATATAATCAGATAATTCCCCTATATTGGATAATTCATCTGATATTTCATTTCTTAGTGTGTTGAATTTGTGATGTTTAAAAGCTATACTTTTTTTGAAAATTTTGTTTTCTTCTGAAAACTCAGTTTCTGAAATGCAATCGGGTTTTTCCCAGCAATGAACAAAGTTTGAGTTCCATAAATCGGAGGTAAACTGACCAATTATTTTTCCTTTTAATATTTTCGACACTTCAATAAAATCATTGAAAGTTGTTTGAGTAATTATACATAGTTTATTTAAAAATTCGTAAATATATACACTCCCCCAAAGCGTGGCTATCATTTCAGATTTATTGTCAAGGAACATATCGGTCTGAAAACCTGCGAGATATTTTTCAAATATAGACGATTGAATTTTGAAGAAGGTGTCTGGGGTTTGATTTATAGACTTGTTGTTTTCTTGCCAAAAAATTAACAGATTATTCCATATTTTTCCACTAAGATAAAATTCAAATCCTTTTTCAGACATGTGTCTGAGAAAATATCCATGTATTACAATAATACAGTTTTTTTTGTCATGTATAAAGAAATCCCTTAATGCATCTAAATCTAAATTAGGTTTAAAAAAACCTTTTTCAATTGATGAAAGAAAATCTTCATTAAATTCAAAATTGAATTTGGAAAGAATTGTTAAAAAATTCTTTATATCAAAATTTTCTTTGTTTGTTTTATAAGAATCCTCCAATGCCTGATAGAACTTACATATTAACAATTCATATCCTGCATTGCCTATTAAATCATCTGATTCATTAATTATATGAAAGTTTTTAGAAATTGCCTGCTCCAATAGTTCGGAATGTTGATAAAACAACAATTTTTTGAACACAATTAAATACTTGTCATAATCCTGGAGCGGATTGTCGATAAAATTTGAGAATGCATGCGTAACTTTCAGGTTGTCTTCTTGAAAACAAAAATAATCAACTAAAAAATCATCAAAATACTGAAAATATTCTCTGTAAAGTTTTGGGTGTTTATTTTGTAATATTTCATTAAATACCAATACATTGTTGAAGTTCTTGGCAGTCTCCTGATGTCCACTTGTTTCCAATATAACTTCACCAACATCATAGTTTTTTACAAATTCTTGAGGCAATTTTTTCGAGAAAAAATCACATGTCAAATCGAATATTTCTAAAATATCCTTATTTATATAATTATCCCAAAATTCTTTTGTTGTCATATTTTTTGTTTTTAAAGGTACAAATTTTAATTTTTTTAGTACATTACTACTTTTTTCTTGAATTGCAAGTAAAATTAAGCCCCCACCCATTTACTTTAAAAACCTTCAGCCCCAACACCCTCCTCCCTAACAGCCTCCCGATACCGATAACTATCGGTACTATCGGGACAGCCTAACAGCCTTCTCCCTTCCTAAAATATCCCACAAAGATACTAAAATTTATCCGTTTACAAACGACTACAAACGACTATATCCGAATACAAATATTTAATAACCGAA
Organism: uncultured Bacteroidales bacterium; assembly: GCA_964567775.1. Lineage (GTDB taxonomy): Bacteria > Bacteroidota > Bacteroidia > Bacteroidales > CAIWKO01 > CAIWKO01. The sequence continues at coordinate 33,947 of CAZMPB010000007.1, read as the reverse complement.
TAAGTTTTTTGGGTGGTGGTTACTTTGCATCGTCAATTTTTCAAACCAAAAAATGTTTAACCCTAAAATACAAATTATCATGGAAAAATCAATTAACAAAGTAGAATTAAGCGGATTCGCAGGCATGGATCCTGAAGTAAAAACAATGAGCAACGGCGCACAGATGCTGCGTTTTTCGCTGGCCACCAGCAGCAGTTACAAAAACAAAAATGACGAATGGGTGCGCGACACCACCTGGCACAACATCGTGATGTGGGGAAAAGGTGCCGAACTGGCTTCTGACAAAATCAAAAAAGGAAGCTTCGTGAAACTCGAAGGCAAAATCGTGAACAGGCCTTATACTGGCAAAAACGGTGTGAAACAGCAAACTACCGAAATTACTGCGTTTTCGTTTGAGGCAATAGAAACCGTGAAAAAACCAGTTAGTGAAAAAGCAGCATAAGATATTGAATGTAAAACCTTTAAAAATAAAAACAATCATGGAAAAATCAGTCAACAAAGTAGAATTGAGCGGATTTGCAGGCATGGATCCCGAAGTAAAAACAATGAGCAACGGCGCACAGATGCTGCGTTTTTCGCTGGCCACCAGCAGCAGTTACAAGAACAAAAATGAAGAATGGGTGCGCGAAACTACCTGGCACAACATTGTAATGTGGGGAAAAGTTGCCGAACTGGCACTCGACAAGATCAAAAAAGGAACTTTTGTAAAACTCGAAGGCAAGATGGTGAACCGGCCTTACACCGACAAAAACGGAGTGAAGCATCAGGTGACTGAAATCACAGCCTTCTCGTTTGAGGCGATAGAAATCGTAAAAAAATCAATTGTTGAAAAAGCAGCATAAGATATTGAATGTAAAACCTTTAAAAATAAAAACAATCAT
>CAZMPB010000007.1:0-32966 GCA_964567775.1 uncultured Bacteroidales bacterium | reverse complement strand
TGAGCAACGGCGCACAGATGCTGCGTTTTTCGCTGGCCACCAGCAGCAGTTACAAAAACAAAAATGACGAATGGGTGCGCGACACCACCTGGCACAACATCGTGATGTGGGGAAAAGTTGCCGAACTGGAGCTCGACAAGATCAAAAAAGGAAGCTTCGTGAAACTCGAAGGTAAAATCGTGAACAGGCCTTATATCGACAAAAACGGAGTGAAACAGCAAGCTACAGAAATTACCGCGTTGTCGTTTGAGGCAATAGAACCCGTGAAAAAACCAATTAGTGAAAAAGCAGCATAAGATATTGAATGTAAAACCCTTAAAAACAATAATTATCATGGAAAAATCAGTCAACAAAGTAGAATTAAGTGGATTCGCAGGTATGGATCCTGAAGTAAAAACAATGAGCAACGGCGCACAGATGCTGCGTTTTTCGCTGGCCACCAGCAGCAGTTACAAAAACAAAAATGAAGAGTGGGTGCGCGACACCACCTGGCATAATATCGTGATGTGGGGAAAAGTTGCCGAATTGGCGCTCGACAAGATCAAAAAAGGAAGTTTTGTAAAACTCGAAGGCAAGATGGTGAATCGGCCGTACACCGACAAAAACGGAGTAAAACACCAGGTAACTGAAATCACAGCCTTCTCGTTTGAGGCAATAGAAATCGTAAAAAAAACGGTTGCTGAAAAAGAAGCGTAAGATTTAAGTCCCGTAAACAGAAAGAGGCTGTCTCAAAAAGGCAGTCTCTTTTTTTATTCACACATTGCTTCTTCAATAAGCATATCAAGAAAATCAGGCAGGTTGTAGCCAAAAGCTTTCGCCTGCTGAGGAACAATACTTTTATCCGACATCCCGGGTATGGTGTTCACCTCAAGGAAAAACATTTTTCCGCCCCTTGTCAGAATATAATCCATACGGACTACGCCTTTACAGTTCAGTTTATTGTATAAAAAAGAAGATGTGGCCGAACATAATGTAGCGGCTGCCGGTGAAATACGCGCAGGAGTAATCTCTTCAGACTTCCCCTGATATTTTGCCTCGTAATCAAAAAATTCTGTCTGGGGTACTATTTCCGTTATCGGCAAAACGATCAGTTGATTTTTATACCTGAACAGCCCGCAAGTTATCTCGGTGCCGTTGATGAACTCTTCAACCAGCACCTCATCATCAACGGTGAAAGCCAAGGTTATCGCGTTTTTCATATCTTCCGGCGTTTTTACCTTTGTGGTGCCGAAACTCGAGCCGCCGTTGCAAGGTTTTACAAAAGCAGGAAGTTTTATCTCTTCAATGATCTTGTCAACATCATATTTATGCTGCTTGATAATATGTACCGACCTGGGTACGCTTACCTCAAGATCATCCACAACGTAATTACAATAAGCTTTGTTGAAGGTCAGCGCCGAGATACAATGGTTGCTTGTTGTATACGGAATGCCCAGCAAGTCGAGATAGCCCTGTATTTTACCGTCTTCGCCGGGTGTCCCGTGGATGATATTAAACACACAATCAAAATTAATTTTTTTGTTTCCTGAAATGATCGAAAAGTCATTTTTGTCAACAAGGGTTTCTTTGTTTTCTAAATCAATATGTACCCATTTTTCAGGGGAGATACAGACAAGATATGAATTGTATTTGTCCTTATTTATATTCTGCATCAGCATCCGGGCGCTTTTGATGGATATCTCATACTCGCCGGAAAAACCGCCTGCCAGAACTGCTATATTTTTCTTCATAAAAAAAATTTTGCAAATGTAAACAGTTTTTGTCAGTTACAGTGTACGCGTTTTTTGCTATATTTGCAGGTTAAAACAATAAAAACGGCTCCAAACAGTTTATAATTCGCAGTTTTTATGCTGTTTTCGGGCAATTTATTTTAATTTATGGGCTTTATTGGTTTTATAAAAAGCAGGACCTTCTGGAAACATACTTTAATAGCCATCATATTGACTATCGTTTTGCTCTGGGTTTCTTTGCGCTTGTTAAACGTTTATACACGGCACGGTTCGTCTGTCACGGTTCCGGATTTTAAGGGCATTAGCATAGGCGCTCTTGAGGATTTTGCTTCGGATTATGACGTGGAGTACATCATTAATGATTCGCTTTATGATTATTCTATGCCTAAGGGTACTGTTGTGCTGCAGGACCCTAAACCGGGCACCCGGGTTAAAAAAAACCGTGTGATATACCTCACCGTGGTTGCGCTACGGCCCGAACAGGTCGCTATGCCCAATCTTGTGGATCTGACCATGCGGCAGGCCGCTTCCATGCTTGAAACTTTCGGACTTAAAGCAGGATCGCTCACCTATGTTCCGGATATCGCGCATAATGCGGTACTCCGCCAGAAATATAAAGGATTGGATATTAAGGCAGGGACCATGATTGAAAAAGGATCCAGGATTGACATGGTGCTTGGTAAAGACCAGGAAAATACATCAACCGGTGTGCCGGACCTTTATGGGAAAACACAAAGCGAAGCCTCCGAGTTGTTACAGAAGGCTTCTTTAAATATCGGAAATGAGGTTTTCCTTGACGGTAACGACGAACATGCCCGTGTTTATAAACAACAGCCAGGACAAAACGCATCCATACAATACGGAGGAGCCGTAGATCTCTGGTACCGATCAGATAAAAAATTTGACTTTAACGAAACTAAACCCGAAGCGGATGAATAAAAAACCAATCATCTTTTCTTTGTTCTTGTTATTTTGCCTGAATGTGCCGGCGCAGGAATATCTTACAGGGCTGATATCAAATCCGGCTTTAAGCCCGAAAAACAACAAGAACACTTTTGGGCTGAAGCAAGTCACAGAAGTTCAGCTTCCTTTCCTTGACGATTTTTCTTATCCAAACTCCGTGTATCCGGCTGATACTTTCTGGGAAGACCAAAAGGTGTTTGTCAACACATTCTATGCCGTGAATCCGCCAACCGTTGGCGTTGCAACCTTTGATGCCATTGATGATACTGGCGCTGTATATCCCTGGGCCACCACTACGCCGTTTATTGCCGATTCTCTGACATCACTACCCATAAGGCTTGATTCTATTCTGACTGGAACGCCTGGCGCCATCACTGTTGCAGATTCGATTTATTTTAGTTTTTATTATCAGCCCCAGGGTATAAGCAGCGATTCACCTGAAAACAGCGACTCATTATTGCTGGATTTTTATTCCCCGCACCTCAATAAATGGCGTCGCGTATGGAGTTCGCCCGGCATGAAACTCGACACTTTTCTTGCAAAATACAACACGTATTTCCGGCATATAATGATTCCGATCACAGATACAACCTACATTCAGAAAGGTTTTCAATTCCGGTTTAAAAATTATGCAAGCATTGCCAGTATGAGTTTGCCAAGCTTTCAAAGCAATGCCGATCAATGGAATATCGATTACGTTTATCTGAATATTTACCGTAATAAATTCGATACGGTGTCGATGGATGTGGCTTTTGTTGATCCCGCCCCGACCATTTTAAAAAACTATACCCTGATGCCTGCCCGGCAGTTTGCCAATACGGACTTAAAAAGTTCGCTGCAGTTAAAAATGAGCAATCTCAACAGTGTCCTTGATAATATTGCCTACCAATATGTAGTAAAACAGGAAAACGGCAGTTTTCTTTACACAAAATCCGGCGGGGTTTATGATATCCTTCCTTTTATTACCAACGGATATCACAATTATCCTTTACATACCAATCCGGCTGTTGATTTTACGCTCCCCTCCATGGCCGGTTATGACAGTGTGAGTTTTAACATCACTCATATGATCAGCAGTAATGGCTGGATTGATAAGATAAAAACCAATGATTCCATTACCTATCATCAGGATTTTTATAACTGCTATGCTTACGATGACGGGACCGCCGAAAACGGCTACGGGCTGTCCGTCGCAAGTGCTAAGCTGGCTTACAGGTTTACTCTGAATCAACCCGACACTATCGGCGGAGTTCAGATGTATTTCAACCAGACATACAGTACTCCTTATTATAAATATTTTTATATCACCCTATGGGATGATAATGGCGGAGCGCCGGGCAATGTTATTTATAAATCCAAGCGCAAACGTCCCGAATTTATGGACAGTATTAATGCCTATTGTAATTTTCTGATTGATGATACGATTGTGCCGGTAAGCGGGACTTTTTATGTGGGCTGGCAGCAGAGTACCGATGATAATCTGAATGTGGGTTTCGACAGGAATACTGATTCAAAAGCCAATATCTTTTATAATGTGGATGGTACATGGGCAAATTCTTCCTATAGCGGTTCTCTTATGATACGGCCCCTTGTCGGGACAAAATGGCAACAAACTTTTTCAGGTGTTGATGAACATGCGGACAATAGTTTCAGTTTTGTCGTTTATCCCAACCCTGCTAACGGAAACCTTATCCATATTGGCCTGCCTGCCGACTATAAGTCATCCGAAAAACGGGATAAAATCACCATTGAAATATTTGACAACCTGGGACAATTGGTTTTACATCAGCCTTTTTCTCAAAGCATTGATATTTCTGCATTAAACAATGGTGTTTATTTCATCCGGCTTTCCGGTCTTTATAACAAAGAGGCCGGTTTTAACAAACTGGTAATCACCAGGTAGTCGATGGAGGCAACCCTTCGTGCTATTATTGTAAATCATTATTGTCCGATTAAAAAACATATCGTCCCTGACGGGACTTTTCCTTACTTTTATCTATCTCTCTACCAATATTATGTCCCTTACGGGACAGTTCCAGAGGAACTGAATATTGGTAGTACTAAAAAGAACCCCCGAAACTACAAGTCCCGTAGGGACTATATATATCAAGCATTACAGCGTTTTCTGTTTATTTTATCCGGACAACAGTAATTGTAAATAAAAGGAAAAAGTTTTAGTAATATTCTATTACACGATCCGTAACAGTTTCGGCAACCTTATTCAATATTACGGTTTTCCTGGTCCAATTGCCGTATTTGTCATACACATAGTTATAGGTATATTTATAATTTAGTGTTCCGTCTGAGTGATATTTGCACCATGCTGTCTGGTTGCCGTATTCATCATAGTTCCAGGTTGTTTTGTACTCCATATTCCCGTTTGCATTGTACCGGCATTCTTCAATCGGATTGTCCTGATCGTTGTATCGGAAAGTGGTTTTGTGTTTCAAGGTTCCATCGGGTTTGTAGGCACAATTTTCAATACGTCTTCCCTTACTGTCGTATTTGTAAGTATTTTTAAAATGTATGGACCCATTGGGCTTGTAACGGCCTTCTTCAACCAGGTTGCCCTTGTCGTCATAGAAATAGGTTTGCGTGTAGGCCAGCGTTTTGCCGGAATATAAATGCTGCATTTCAATCAGGCGGTTTTTCTCGTTATAGGAAAAAACTTCTTTGAAATTAAGGCTTCCGTCCGAATAGTAGTTGCACCATTCAGTTTTATTGCCATTATTGTCATACAGGTAAGTGTTCATGTTGAGCAGGGTGCCATCGGGTTTGTAAACACAAACCTCAAGCGGCAAACCTTCAACGTTATATTTGTTGGTTTCTTTGTAATCCATACTGCCATCGGACTTACATATGCTCCACATAATACGGTTGCCTTTTTCATCATATAAAAAAGTATGCCTGGCATCCAGAGTTCCATCGGATAAATACCTGTTTTCTTCAATCTTATGATGTTTATTGTCAAACTTGTAGGTGGATTTATTTATCAGGCTGCCGTCGGCTTTGCTGGCGAGCCATTCAATGCGGTTGCCGCAACTGTCGTATTTATAGGTGTGTTTTACCTTCAGGTTTCCCTCCGGGCCGTACATGCTTTTTTCAGACAAAGAACCGCCAGTGTCAAAAACAGAAACCTGTTTGCTTTCCATAAGCATTTTTATTTCTCCTGATAAAATTTCTGCTTTATGACTTGATTCTGAAACACTTTTTACTTTTCCTGCCAGTTTTAACTTCGACAAGTCAGTAAGGTATTTATTGCTTGTATCTGCATTTTGTCCCGGACATGTAAGGTTCAATAACGTTATAATCAGCGCCCCTGCTGAAGCTTTAAAATAATTCATTTGTTATCTGTTATGCAGGTGCAAATTACAAAAAAACTATAATAAAAGCCAAAGGCAGTTTAAAATTGTTTAAAAAGGACTTTAATAACCGGAGTTTTGATAAAATGAAAATGGTTTATTTATCCCGGACACAGGTTACTATCAGATGACGCACATGTGTGATGGTTCGATATAATATTAATCTGCCGGTTTTATTATTTTGTATAGCTTTGTATTATTGATTTATCAGGGAGGTTTTATGACCTGTAAATCAACAGAAAAGTTTTTTGGTATTTGTTAAAGCTTTAGTATGCCGGAATTTAATGAGCTGCCCGAAGAGGAAAAAGAATTTTACGAACATTATCATTTTTCTGTGGATCCCCGCCAGCAGCCGGTCCGCATAGATAAATTTCTGGCCGACAGGATATCTAATGTATCGAGGAGTAAAATTCAGAGTGCAGCGGATGCCGGAGCTATACTTGTCGGCGAAAAGCCTGTAAAATCAAGCTACAAGATAAGGCCAGGGGATGAGATATCAATAGTAATGCCATATCCTCCGCATGAATTTGAACTTATCGCGGAAAACATTCCCATCAATATTGTATTTGAGGATAACGACATCATCATCATCAACAAAGCAGCGGGCATGGTGGTTCATCCGGGATTCGGAAATTTTACAGGGACTATGTTAAACGCATTGCTTTATCATCTGAAAGACGATCCTGATTCACAGCCCTTACTCGTTCACCGTATTGATAAGGATACCTCGGGCATATTGGTAGTGGCTAAAAACGATATCAGCCATGCAAAACTTGCAAAATATTTTTTTGATCACAGCATCGACCGAAAATATCAGGCTCTTGTGTGGGGTGACTTTGAAAATGATGAGGGAACGGTTACCGGATATATTGGCCGCAACCTTCGCAACCGGAAAATGATGGACGTTTATCAGGATGAGGAGCAGGGGCGGTATGCTGTAACTCATTTTAAGGTGCTTGAGCGGTTCCGTTATGTTACTTTGATAGAATGTACCCTCGAAACCGGACGTACGCATCAGATACGCGCACACATGAAATATATCGGCCACCCGCTGTTCAACGATGCGCTGTATGGGGGCGACAGCATCCTGAAAGGAACCACGTTTTCGAAATACAAACAATTTGTCGAGAACTGTTTTTATTTGCTGCCACGGCAGGCCCTGCACGCCAAATCTCTTGGTTTTGTCCATCCGGTAACAGGCGAATATGTTTTTTTTGATTCGGATATTCCTGAAGATATGCAGCCGGTACTCGAAAAATGGCGGAATTATTCTCAGAATAAATAAATACAATTGGTCTTAAAGGTTGTTTGAAAATTTTCATATAAAACTACTATATTGATTTTCAACATTTTCCCCTGCCCTAAAGGGTGTGTTGAAAATCAATTTGCTCCCGCCAACTGGCGGGATGGGGCCAACAGATTGATTTTTAGGCCATATTTAACTTTTGGCGCAACCGCTATTTTATATTCATACAAAATTTAAACAACCTCTTATAGGTTCAGTTGTTAGTCTATCGGTATATTATTCACAGCCGTATAATCCGAAAACCTTTCCACCGGAGTAAAACCGGCACCTTCGATCATTAGTATTAATTCGCCGGCACTCATGGCGTTTTCTGTTTTTTCAACGCCGGCAGCGGTATAAATGTCTGTTGAATTGTCAATGGTTCCGTCAATATCGTCAACGCCGAATGGCAGCGCCAACTGTGCTTGTTTTTTTCCCAGCATAGGCCAGTAAGCTTTCAGGTGCGGTATGTTATCGAGAAATATTCTGGCAACAGCATAGTTTCGCAGGTCTTCGAGAAGAATGGTTTCGCCGAGGGAAGACATTTGATTATTGCGGTTTTTAAATTTCAGGGGGATAAATGCCTGAAACCCGTGGGTTTCATCCTGAAGGTCACGCAAACGATTCATGTGGCCGATACGGTGGCCGTAATTTTCGATATGCCCGTAAAGCATAGTGGCGTTAGAAAAAATCCCGTTTTCATGTGCTGCCTTGTGTATTTCGAGCCATTCGGGCGCAGGAACTTTTTCAGGGCATATTTTTTTCCGTATGTCATCATCAAAAATTTCAGCCCCGCCACCAGGAATTGAATTTAATCCGGCATCAATCAGTATTTTTAAACCATCTGAATAGCTAAGGCGCTCTTTCTGAAATACGTAATACAGCTCTGCGGCAGAAAATGCTTTGATATGAATTGCAGGGTTCCTGTGCCTTACACATCTAATGATATCTTCATATCCTGAAATACTTGCTTCCGGATGTGTGCCGGCCGTTATGTGAATTTCATGAATATCGTCAGCGATCGTATCAATGGTCCTTTCGATCTCATCCATCGTATACGACCATGATCCGGGTTCACCTTCTTTTCGTGAAAACGAACAAAACCGGCAATGATAAACACAGATATTCGTTGGTTCGAGATGAATATTCCTGATATAATAAACGTCAGAAGCATTTATTTTTTCACGTATGTGGTTTGCCATTAACGCCAGCAAGCCTGTTTCGGTCTTTTCGTAAAGATGAAGGCCGTCCTGCATGCCGATCCTTTCACCGCGAAATACTTTTTCTGCGATCAGCCTGTCCGGTACTGAAAGAATAAGGTTATTTGCCAGAAAATATTGCAGTGATTTGTTCATATGAAATAAAAAAAGCTGTCGTCAAACAGGGGTTTTCGGACAGCTATATTTAAGGATAGTTTTGTTATTTCAGCAAACTTATTTTTCTGATGAAAGTCTTTGCCCCGTTATTGATATGTAATACATAGATGCCTCCCGCGCAATCTGAAAGATCAAGTTGCATGTGGTTTGCAGGTGCACCGCGGTAGTCTATAATATTCACTTCTTTTCCCAGCAGATCGTAAGCCTTTATGGTGATTTTTTCATACGAATAGGTTCCGAAATCAATATTGATGACATCGCTTGCAGGATTTGGATAAACAAGCACGTCATCAGCTACGTTTTCAATAATAGAATACGTTGCCGGATTACAAAGTACCGGGAAAATAGCATGAGAGACATTATAAGACCATGATGCCAAATCAGAATAGGGATGCCAGATATCGTTCCGCCAGAGTTCCCAGGCGGTTCCGGGCAGTGACTCCCCGTTTTTATTTGTCAGCAGCACGATGGTGTCGCCGGGATTACCGGGCAACATAATACCCAGATAAAACGCCCCTGTAACATCATAAGGTGTTGCAAACTGAAGGAAAGTGTACTCATTCATATTGATGTCGCTGACGATCTGCGAGTATGAAATGGAGTCGGTAAATAAAATGTTACCCGGAATACCGCCGGGGCCCGAATTATCCCAAGCATGAACCGCTATTTTGTAGTCCTGGCCTGAGCCACTCTTTGCTTTTCCGAACTTAAAATATACACCGACCATTTTTGTAAAAGGAGATGACGGGACGAAGAAATCCGACTTGGCTTTGTCTGAATATCCATTATTTCCTGAAACATAGCCGTAGACACCACTTGTATAATAAACGGAATACATCACCATATTTCCGGGCAGGGGAAAACGAAGTGTGTCGCAAGTTTTATTAGGGGGAGGAGCATCGCTGACATTTATATAGGCCGTTTTTGTCTCGGTGTCGCTGCCGGTACCATTACTTACCGTTAAGGAAACGGTGTAGGTTCCCGCTGCATTGTATTGGATGTTTGTCGGGTTTTGAACGGAAGAACTGTTTGGAGTTCCTCCGGTAAATGTCCACGACCATGAGGTAGGTGAGCCGGCCGACAGGTCGGTAAAATTCACCGTTCCGCCTACGGGAATAGACGTTACATTGGCAGTAAAATCAGCCACAGGAGCGGGATCGCCAACGGTAATGTAGTTGGTTTTTGTTTCGGTGTTGCTGCCGGAAATATTGGTTGCCGTTAAAGATACGGTATAAATACCTGCGGAGTTATACTGAATACCTGTCGGGTTTTGTACTGTGGATGTTGTCGGTGTCCCTCCGTTAAATGACCATGACCAGCTTGTGGGACTGCCTGTTGAAAGGTCTGTAAAGTTTACGGTGCCTCCCACAGGAATTGTTGTCGGAGTGCCTGAAAAATCAGCATTTACTGTTGTGCCTCCACCATTGGGATCATAGCCGTCTAAAGTTGTTCCTCCTGTACTGCCGGGATCGAGCCAGTTGCTCAGGCGGGTTGAATTTGTTCCGTCGCCGGTCCATGAAAGATTAAACCGGCCATAATAATCCCACATTTGACTTGCACCACAGCCCGAAGGCCCGCCAAACAATTGTCCGACGATACGTTTATTCTGATCAAAGATAGGCGAGCCGGAAGAACCTGGTTCCGTGCATGCCGCAGAAGACCAGGGTGTTTGCCAGCAGGAGGCCGATGGAGACCCCCAGGTAGCAGCCGTCATGGCGCCGCAGGGTGAAATTTTCTTTATATCACCGCTTGGATGATGTATGGCCATCCCTGACGTCGGGGGTGTCCCGCTATGATCCCATCCTGCATAATAAACGCCATAGGCCGATGGGGGCGTCGAATTCATCTGTACAAGACAAAAATCCGTATTGGCGCTTCTCGCCTTTAGTGATGAGCCGGAAACTGAATTATAAGAAGGAGAGGATCCTGGTGTTGTACAGGTAGGAGCTTCCCAATTAAACCAAAAAACCCATGAGGCCCAATCGTTAGATCCTGAGCAATGGTTGGCGGTGAGTATATATGGAGTGCCATCGTTGGCGGTATTATTGACCAGTGCACCGGTACAAAAACCGCTACCGCCTGTAACAAGCATACACACTGATTTTATCTGGTTTTCCCATCCGGTGCCGGTGGCACAATGCACATTTATCTGACAACTTCCGGCATCACCAAAGTCTTTATAATACTCCTTTATGCCCCTGTATCCATGTGTTACCCTCGATATATTGAGTTCGCCGGGAAACGGGACATTCAAGGGTTCATAATACTCAACGGTTATTCCATCACCTTTAATTAAGGTTGTTGCAAAAACCCTGTCGGCCTGATTATTTAATTCAGTAAACGCTCCATGTATGTCATTGCAATAATCATTATAAATAAACAATTTGGCCCCCGGAGGTAAACGATAATTGTCAAAAGTCAGATTTATCGTTTGGGCTCCCTTTGAATATATCCGAAGCCGCCATAGTTTATCGCCGTTGGGTAAAATTTCTGTAATTCCGCTGTTATCGGGGTTTAGTATTACATCAATATTTTTCCCAAAACGCCAGGGAATATCTTTGATTTTATCAACGATTAGATCTTCCTTTTGCAATGCCTCCACATCAACACAAGGCATTTTCGCTATCGGAACGTTACGATTAAGATGTTCGGCGTTCTGAGGGTAAAAACTAAATGGTTTTCCGCCCTGGCTGATCTGTGCATAACTAACTGTCGAAAAGAGAAGTACTAACCCTGCAATTAAAAACAGTTTTTTCATTTGATGTTATTTAATTTTTACAAATTCTCCTTTAAAAATTGTTTTTCCTTTTTGTGCTGTCATATAATAAACGCCTTCTGCCAAATCTGAAATGTCGATGGTTGCCTTTAAGGATTCCAAATTCAAAACCGGAATATTTTTCACGGCAACGCCCATAATATTGTATATCATGACATTTTCGATCTTATTTTCCGGAGAAGAAATATTTATCACAATTTCGTTTTGTGCCGGTGATGGATAAATGATTATTTTTTCTTCGTTCATAATGGTTTCTGAAATTCCTGCATAACAATTACCAATTCCAGGAAGAGAAGTAATAGTTGCGTTGTTGGTCGGATCAAGCCAGTCTTTCAGTCTTTTTGCTGCCGTGGAGCCGTTTTTATCCCAATGATAATAAAATTTACCGTACCAGTCGGGCTGTGTAGGGGTGGAACAATATGATTGGCCTCCTGTCAGAGTTCCTACAATCTTTCCTGTGTTGTTGAATATCGGTGATCCAGAGGAACCCTGTTCGGTAACGCCATGGCCATTAGTTGTTGCGGCCCAGACAACCCTCCAGTGAGTACCTGTACCACCCGCATTATAGGAAGTCAATGCCGTGGTATATGTTGATATCTTCATGATATCGGCTGCAGGGTGATGAATACTCACCCCGTTTGCACTTGGCGTATTATTACGATCCCAGCCATTATAATAAACGGAATGTGTATTTAAAATCGCAGAGTTTATCTGTACCAGGCAAAAATCGGAACCGGTACCATTAGAGCCATAAGTGTCATGAGCTTTCAGCGTACAGCCTGTTTTGGTGAATTTGCCGGAAGCTGTGGTGCCGGGGCATGTTGAAGATTCGTAATGAAAATTAAATACCCAGTAAGCATAATCGGTAGTGGTTGAATAACTACCGGAATAATAATGGCAATGATCTGCCAATAACACATACGGAGTGCAATTCTGGCTGGTGTTGTTTACCAGGGAGCCGGTACAGTTAAACCAGTTTGAACCGTTTTTGATATCAATCAGGCAAACACCTTTTTTCTCATCCTGCCAATTATTTCCTTCAGGGATACAGTTTATGTTAACTTCGCATGATCCGGAGCTTTTTATCATGCTGTTTTCATCGGGACGATAAAAATAATTTAGTTCAGTAATGTGCAATAAGACAGCGTCCTTTTTATCATTTGGAACCAATAATTCTAAAGTGATCTCATCACCAGGTATTTTTTCATTTGAAAAACAATAATTGTCTGAATTATTTCTTGCAGTATATGCGCCAAGAACCCTTGATTTGTCTTTATTGTACAAAAACAATTTAGCGTCTTCGGGTATGTAAAATGAAGAATATATGAAACCAATAGCTTTTGCTCCTTCACTCTTTATAGTCAAACGCCATAACCCTGCATTGAGTTCTGGTATTTCTGCCCATGTTCCTGAATTTGCCAGGCTAAAATCAACAGGAAGCGAAACGCCTACACGATAAGGCTCGCTTTTTTGAGCGCGGTCATTATCTTCAATCGTCAATAGCTCAAGGTCGGGCGGCTGAACCAGTACATGATCAATGTCGGTTGGTAAATTGTTAAAATTAAAACTTACCGGTGTCCCGCCAATGTTATCCTGTGCTGTTGCGAAAGTAATACTTAGACAAAAAAAAATTAAATAAAGTAGCGTTTTTTTCATATTATGTAGTTATTCGTTGTTTATTTCTTTGATATTGCAAAATTATGAATTTTTGTGGGCTTTTTTATTGTTTTGATAATTAATTTAACATTAATTCGAAAATCTTTTCAAAATCGGTCCGCACCATCTGAAAATTATCACCGGTAGTTTTATTAAAAACCAGGTTTTCAATTACCTCATTTTTATGTCGGGCGTCAAGGCCTATTTCCTTCAGACTTGTTGGGGCGCCGAGCTGGTGGAAAAAATTTTCCAGGCACGCAATTGTTTTTTCGGGGTCTGGCTCATTAAATACTTCTTTTCCAAACAAAACGAGTTTATCTTCTATCCTGTTCTTAAAATATTTCATCCATGCGGGATATGCTATGGACAGTGATGCACCGTGAGGCATATCATACAATACCGACAAAGCATGGCCAATGCCGTGTACCCCCCAGTCGCCCGTTTTTTTGCCATAGGCCGTCATCCCGTTAAGCGCACAGGTGGCGGCAAACATGATCTTTTCACGATAATCATAGTTTTTCAGGTCGTTCATCAGCAAGGGCCCGTAAGTGATGGCTTCTTTGATAATAGAAAAGACAAAACGGTCGGTGAGGGTGGTTTCACCTTTGCCGAAGTATCCTTCAAGGGCATGGGCTATCAAATCGACGATGCCATAAACAGTATAATTTGCAGGAACAGAAAAAGTATACTCCGGATCAAGAAAAGAATGTTTTGGAAAAATAAACGGACTGAAATATCCGGGTTTTTGTTTGGTTTCATCATTCTGAACCACAGCAAAGGCGTTCATCTCAGAACCTGTAGCCGCCAGTGTCAGCACCGCAATAAGAGGAATAGCGGAGGTGGGCTTAACTTTATACTCAAACAGGTCCCATGCGTTATTTTTTATTGGAATTGCCAGCGCAATTATTTTTGCCGAATCAATAACGCTGCCGCCGCCTACAGCGACGATCACATCAATATTATTCTTTCTTCCGAGTTCGGCTGCAGCATCCACATCGCTGATAACCGGGTTGGATTTTATTCCTGAATATTCAAAAATATCAGCTTGTGCAAGATGAAGCTGATTTTTTACCTGATCATAGATGCCGTTCGTTTTAATGGAATTTTTTCCAAAAACCCACAAAACACGTTTGCCGTATTTTTCAATCACCGGCGGCAATCCGCTGATGACCCCCCTGCCAAAATGCAGGCAGGTGGGATTATTTATTATGAAGTTCTCCATATGGTAAATGATAAATTATATATAAAAGACCGTTATTCTCTTTCACCAGCAGGGGGATAAAACCATTTTTTGCGTTCAGTAGCTTTGAAAGGCTTACCGTATTAATATTTGATCAGCCGGACAGAGGCAGAAGCTTTTTCGGAAAACAAATTTAAATGGTATATTCCATTTGATAGTTTTAATTTATTCGAAAATATCGTAATATTGTGATTCCCCTTCGAATAATACTTATCCGATATCAGGATTTCTCTGCCAAGCATATCTGTGAGCATGATGGTAAGTTGCTGCCCCCTGTTTACATAAAAATTCAGCATGGTGGTTTCTCCGAAAGGATTGGGAAATACAGATATGATCCGGGGCACATCATTTTCTTCAATTCCTGCAGCAACACTTACCAGCACGCCGTTTGAATTGCAGGCACTTATTAACCCTGCACCATTTAAGGCTTTTATGCTGAAATAATATGCCTGGCCGTCGGTAAGTGCCAGCCCCGTTTTTGTTACAGAGGTGTTTAATGCGTTATCTGTCCATCCTGCAATATTTGTGTCTCCCGGCGTTGTTCCTATCGCATACCAGTACCTCGAAATTCCGGAATTGGGATCGCTGAATGCGTCCCAGTTTACAGACAAGGTTGTCAGAGATGTGGTGGTGTTTATATCGCTCCCTGTCCCGTCATTGACAGTCCCGCATACAGGTGGAGTCCAATCAATGTTCAGATCGTAATAATTGATTGCAGAGAGGTTTCCGGCAGCATCGTTTACAATAGATTTAATTTTTGCACCATGGGTAGCAGGATCCGGGTTCTGGAAGCGGATATCATTAGTTGATGCACTGCCAACAGTAACATTAACGGTAGGATACCTCGATCTGTATACCTTCAACTCATCGATGGATGCTTTGCAATTTCCCGTACGGAAAGAAATATAACTTCCGGCTGTTGTAAGAGGGTTTGTATCTATCCAGGTTCCCAGCAGCACATTATCGCGGTATACATCAATTTTTCCGGTAATCCTGTCGAAGATAACCTTGATGTCGTACCATTGTCCAAAGGTTGTTGTAACATTGTTCAAGACCAGCGTCATCGTGAAGGTATCGTTCACCACTTTATAAAATTCGAGTCTGGATGTTTCCTGGCGAAAAAAAATGAAGTATGAGTTCCCTCTATTGGTAAGGCTTCCGTCATCGCAGAAAAAATGAAAACCAAACCGGTGCTGTGTTGTCCCATACACGGCAGGGTCAAGTTTTGCGTAAAAGTGATAGATATATCGGTTAGAAAGGTTTTGATTTAACGATGCATAGATGTTGGTGTTGTTAACCGAAGTATCCGTCTGTTCAAGGATTCCAGAGGCAACATTCCATGTGCCGTAACCGGCAGGTACATTCCAGACGGCAGCATTGTAGGAATCAAAATTATCGGCAAAAAATCCGTTTTGTGCATTAGCATGCCACTCAGACCCGTTGTAATCCAGCACCTGGTAAAAGCGTTTTTCAATGCCTGAACCGCCCGAATTATCGGTATCTGTAAAGGTAGCCGTAAAGTTTTGTGTTTGCCATGTGTCTGAAACGCTTGTAAGGGTTGTGGGGGCAACCATATCGGGCAACTCGGATGTCCATGTAGCTGCCCATCCTGTACCCACTAATGCACAGTCGGAGCGGAATTCAATGAACAGGGATCCGCCTGTTACTGTGATGGTTGTGGGGCTTGTCGTGTTGTATCTGCCAATAAGCGGCGCGAATTCGTTCGATCCATTATAAACATACAGAAAATCATAGTTGGCTTCTACGTTGAACGAAGTAAATGTCAATGTGATGCTTAATGCGCCACCGGCGGGCTGGATCAGCCAGAATTTGCGTTCATCATTGCCGTAATCACCGGAACTTCCTCCGGTATCATAAAACGAACCCGAAGCAGCAGTGTGGGTAATAACAGGAGTTGTGTTATTAATTAATTTGTAATAATAATCCCAGTTCCAGTTAGGGCCCGGATCAGTATGTGTTTGATTAGGAAAATGCTGATGTCCTTTTATTTTTATACAGGAACCCTCGCTGCCAAGGTTGTTCAGTCCGTTATCCAGAACAGTTCCATCGTCAAGCACTTCGCGGAAAAAAGTCCTCAGAGGCTTGATGTTTTGCCTGCTGCAAATATCACGTGTCAATGCTGCCGATGTTTGATACATGGTTGTTGTGTACCAGGAAGGATCATTAACGTAGCCTTCGTGTTCATATCCGATCGCATACCAGTTTTCGGATCCTACGTGCCAGGCGGCATTATACTCATTAACCATTTGTGTAACCTGTCCCGCGTAAGCAGAGTTGGATGCCACCACATAATGTGTCGAAGCGCTGGAATTGGGATTTTGAAACCAACTGATGCAGGACGTGTAACTTCCCTGCACCGTATGTATTGCAATAGCAGAAATTGGATGTCCGTTCCAGCCTGTATAGTGATTGTCGGTGCTTACCCAAGTGCAGTTGGGCTGCACATAATCAGGGCAAGGGCCGGATAAATATAATGATTTATAGATTTGTCCCTCATTGTTGGCAACCTTTTCACTGGAAATATTAACCTGTTTTGAGGTAAAAATTTTTATATTTTCCTCGCCAAAAAAAACGTTCATGTCAATCGAATATACAGGGAAGCCATATTTCTGCTGATTCGTTTTGTCATTTAAAAAATAAAATATTCCGTAGGTGTAAAGATTCATGGCATAATCATTCACGGCAGAGGGATTGGTAATATTTAATTCGCTTAAAGAGATCATCACTTTTGAAATACTCAGGCTCAGGTCGTTTGTGTTTTTTTGCACACCAAGCAATTCATGATAAGCAGCCGCATAAGCCAAAATATTTGAACGGGGATTTGTCATAATATCATTTTCAGCGTAACCCGAAAGATTTGCCACCGTTTTCAGGTTATCGCGAAACCAACCTTTTCCATCGAGTACCAGCCCCATGACGCCATAAAAAGCGGGGAGTCCCATACAACTGGGTTCTTCGACCACCGGGTCGATATGACGGATATGGGTGTTGGTATACGCCACGGCTTCGAGAATACCGCGGGGTAGGTCGGGGTATAGTTGATAGGCCTCTGCAAAATATTGCTGAAAAGGATAATTGGTCTCCTGTTCTTGCGCTGCGACTTGAAATAAGGGGATAAAAAGAAAAATAAGTAAAAGTTTTTTCATTAAATTATTTTTGCCAAATTTACAAAGAACACATGAAATAAAAAAATATTTTTAAGGGCATCGATTCTTTATTATGTTGATGTATAACAGCGATTTAGGCTTTTGAATAGTTTCTTATTCTACCATAGCACCGTATACCACCTGCTGTATGTTTTGGCGTATATGGTACGTATTTATTTTCTGATTTGTATTTTTGGGATGTACGCGGTTGGATAAAAACACATAAACCAATTCATATTCCGGGTCAACCCAGACACAGGTGCCTGTAAAACCCGTGTGTCCGTATGTCTTTAAAGAAGCTCCGGGAGCAATCATTTTTGCGTCGGGCTTGCCTTTGCGGTCAAAGCCCAGCCCCCGGTAAGTGCCTTGCTGTGCTGCTGTAAACAGCTCTACCGTTTTTTCCGACAGAAATCTCATGCCGCCATAGGTTCCTTTATTGAGGAGCATCTGCATCAGCACACCAAGATCGTGGGCATTGGAAAACAATCCGGCATTGCCGCCGATACCTCCCAGCATGGCTGCCATCGGGTCGTGTACATAACCATGTATCAGTTGTTTTCTGAAATATCTCTCGTCTTCCGTAGGGGCGATTTCCTCTTTTTTATGCTTCTGCAACGGATGAAAACCAATGTGTTTCAGGTTCATCAGCGCAATATAGGACTGATCGAGGCATTTGTCAAGCTGGGTCCCGGCAACTTTTTCCACCACTTTCATCACCAGGTAAAAGTTCAGATCGCTGTACAAATAATTTTTGCATTTATTCATATAGCTTTGTTTGGCGAGCTGCCATAGAGAGTCGATAATAACAGTGCGCAGGTAAAGATTTTTGGCAATTTCTATATTATACTCAGTTTTTTTTGTGTTTGAAAAAATATATCTTAACAGCGAATCTTCTCCGGTGTTCATCAGCGATGTATCAAGATCGGCATAAAAACTTTGGTTGCCGTTCCCATTCAAAGTATCTGGTGTACAGGCGGCATCTGATGATTTTTCCATTTGCTTTTTCAGCATTTTCAACGCATATCCCGGGGAGATGAACAGTCCGATGGGCAGGCCTTCGGGCAATCCCGAACGGTGAATGAGCAGTTCCCTCAACGTAACAAGGTTCAGTTTCGAACTTCGCACTTTCCGGCCTCTTGAATTTTTGTCAAGGTCATTGAAATAGTAATTCAGGGTGGTGTCGAGTTTTATTTTTCCTTTATCGTAAAGCGACATCAATGCAAGCGTGGTGGCTGCCACTTTGGTAACGGAGGCAATATCGTAGAGGTCGGAGTTCCTGACTTTTTCTTTTTTGTCGTAAGTATGAGTTCCAAAACTCTTGTTATAAAACACTTTTCCTTTGCGTGCAAAAAAAACCTGGCATCCTGGGAATGCCCCGTTGTTGATGGCGAAATTTACGATGGAATCAATTTTATATAGTTTCTCGCCATCAATGCCTGCGTCTTCCGCGTCAGTATATTTAAACCGGATGGCCCGCGGCATGTTCATCCCATCCAGGTAGCAAAACTCCTGCGAACAGGAATACGGCATTTTCCCGTTTACTTTTTCACCGCCGAAAATGATGGAACATACGTTTTGCTGAGCCGCAGGGTGTGTGCTGTTGCACCACAACATGCATGGGGCGCGGTTAAATAAACTCAAAAATTGCGGACTGCCAAAAACCGAAAGAATAAGCTGTTTGTTCTGAGGTAATTTATCAATGAGTTGCCGGAAATTATCCGCCTGATTATAAAAATCAGGCATTTCAAATACATTGAGCAAAATGATCGTAGCGGGCTTTATACCTGGTATCACAGCCTTTAATGCGGCTTCCGGGCTGTCATATTTTTGCAGGGTAACTGCCGGAGTATAATTGAGCAAGGTGTTGTATAAATCATTACTCATATTTTTTCCGATCTGAATTACGGCAAATTTTTCATTTTCAAAGTTTCTCAGAGGAACAGTTTTTTTTCTGTTATTGAGCAATACTGCCGAAGATTCTATGATGCGGTGATATAACATTTTGCTTTTCCAATAGGTGCAATAATAGTTAGCGCTGTCGGCATTTACAGGTTTATATCTGTTCAGTTTCATCCATGATTTGGCCAGCAGGACACGCTTCACTTTTTTATTCAATGACTCTCCGGGTATTTTCCCGTCAGCGATGCCTTTAATAATTTTTGCAGCAAGTTTTTTTTGAGCCTCAGGGAGGATGATCATATCGCATCCCGCATTCAGCAAGTCGAAAGCGGCTGTTTCATCTTTTGCGTTGGCAGGAAATTTTGAAAATATCAGCCCGTCATAGTTGTAGGTTCTTTTCAGCGAATCACACATTTCTGTTCCTTCGCTGCTAGTCACAGCCCCCTGTAATCCTTTATTTATCAGGCTTGCAAGTGTCATGCGGCGCAACGTATCGAAACGACCAATATCAGAAACTTGCTTTTTTACTTTGTCTGTTTCGAATCCGCAGGCACAGGCAAAAAGGCCGGCTTCCTGAAATGTCTTATTTTGTTTAAGCAGTTTTTTCTGCAAGCTGCTGGCAAACGAATAATATGATCTTTCGCGAGGGCTGTCGCGATTCAGACTTATTGCCTGCAAGGGAAGCATCAGGTTGATATGTATCCCGCAATGTTTCATTTGCCTGATGAGGATCTTTGAAAAGTCGTTTATCAAAAGTGTGTCACTTAAAAATTCAATGCCGGGCATAGCAGCACAGGATGTTATGCTGTCGTCCGGGCAGTAGAAACCGCAGGGCGCTTCAGCAGCAAAGAATAAAGGGATTGCAGCATTATCCTGAAGAAGGTTGGTTGTCAGGCTGATCCTGCTCACAGCCCCTCCCGAAATAAAAAAGCCTCCGGGGTTAAAGGTTTTTACTTCATTTATTAATGAGCTTGTATTTTCGTTTGTATTCAGGCTGAGCATCAGCAGTTGCGCGGCTTTTTCTTCAATGCTCATGTCGGAGATCATCGAATCCGCCCATGCGGAAGGCTTCTCAAGAAAAGGGACTTCCGCATTATTTATCTCAGCGACTTTTGCTTTTTCAGGATGGAAAAAAAAGATAAACAGTACCAGTCCGACCACACAAAAAAGCAAAATGTAAATGAGTGTTTTTCTGTGTTTAAATAATCGGTTTTTTTCCATGTTAAAAAAGAAACAGTAATGCGAATGTACGAAAAAAATGATGTATCACAGACAGTTCTGGCAGAATACTATCTTTTCAACAGGAACTCTTTTAAGCCCTCTATCGCCCTGAAACGATGGCTGATATTATTTTTTTCTCCGGGCAACATCTCAGCAAAAGTTTTCTCAAATCCATCAGGCTGAAAAACCGGGTCGTAGCCAAAGCCCATACTGCCTTTGCGTTCGGTGATGATGTTTCCGCACACCCTTCCGTAAAAGAGGTGCTCTTCCCCGTCAAATATCAGGGCAATAGCGGTTCTGAAGCAGGCCTTGCGGTTCGCACATCCGTTTATTTCCAATAATAGTTTTGTGACATTATCATCAAAACTGCAGCCTTCGCCGGCATAGCGGGCCGAATATACTCCCGGGGCTCCATCCAGGCAGTCCACTTCGAGGCCGGTATCGTCAGCAAAACAATTCAAATGATATCTTTCGTAAATATAACGGGCTTTCTGCAAGGCATTACCTTCTAAGGTTTCGGCAGTTTCGGGTATCTCCCCGCTAAAACCAATATCTTTCAGTGACAAGATCTCAATGTCCGACCGGTTCAATATCTGGCTTATTTCTTCTAATTTATGCAGGTTGTTAGTAGCAAAAACAAGTTTCATGAAATATTTTTTTACAAAAATACACTATTAACATTGCTAATTTATCTATAATACCGGAATAAGCGTAATTTTCATAAATTTGTACCACTCTAATCATTCAAACAATGAAAACAAAAATACTCATCACATCTTTTTTGTTCATGTGTGTCTGTGCTGTCCATGTTTTTTCCCAGCATATGATTTCTCTGGATTCGCTGTCACATCCGGATCGTTTTGTGTCAAGATATATCCCGATGCTGACCGACAAGGAACTGATGAAAATTGCGTCATTACCAGATCTGACGCTGCCGCCGGAATATGAATTTATAAACAAGACAACCTTGCCATATAAGGTTGACAATACATTACTACCATATATGATTGCCACAACGTGGCAGAACGGTTACGAATGCGGTCAATCGGCAAGCATTGCAAATGATTTTACTTTTGAAATCAACCGTTTGCGGAATCTGTCGTCCCTTATCGACTCAAACCGCTATGTTACGCATTTTTCATGGAATTTTCTCAACAACGGTTATAACTATACAGGCGCCAGTTATTATGATTCATGGGAAATTACGCGCATGTGCGGAGTACCCAATGTTACCGATTACGGCGGCCTGTTATGGTCTGGCGGTGAAAAACGCTGGATGACAGGATATAATCTTTATTATAAAGCGATGCACAATCGTTTGTATGCAGGTTACAACATTCAGGTTGGCACCCCCGAAGGCCTGATGATACTGAAAAACTGGCTGCATAACCATTTGGATGGTTCTGCTGTCGGAGGCTTGGCAAATTTTTATGCACAATACGGCTCACCCAACGCCACCCTTCCCGCAGGCACCGAAGAAGGTGGCCAGGCATTAATGTCCACATGGGGCGGAAGCCCAAGCCATACATGGACTGTTGTCGGTTACAATGATTCGATCAGGTATGATTTTAACTCGGACGGACATTACACCAACAATATTGATATCAACTCCGACGGGGTGGTTGATATGCACGACTGGGAAATCGGAGGGCTGAAATTCAGGAACGGATATTCGGGCACCGGTTGGGGAAACGGAGGAAATTGCTATATGATGTATAAAGCGCTGGCCGACAATATTGGCAGTGGCGGAATATGGAATCACAGGGTTTCCATACAATACGTAAAACAAACGTATGAGCCACTTCTTACGATGAAAGTCGTGTTACAGCATAATTCCAGAAATAAAATCAAAGTTACTGCCGGCCTTTCGACAAACCTGGCAGACAACAAACCCCAGTATGTATTAGACTTCCCGATCTTTAATTTTCAGGGTGGCGAATATTATATGCGGGGAGATTCAACAGATGCCGGAAAAACGGTAGAATTCGGACTCGATATCAGTCCCTTGCTATCGAACATTCAGCCCGGGCAAAATGCAAAATATTTTTTACAGGTTATTGAAAAGGATCCTTCGGGATTGTACACAGGGCAAATCACGAGTTACTCTATTATTGATTATACCGCGGGAGTTGTTCAAGTTGATTGTCCTTCAACAAATGTAAATCTCATCAATAATGACACAACCCGATTGTCGGTCAATAGAATTGTGAATTACAGCAAGGTGGGCATCACAACAAATACCCTTCCTGACGCCATGATCAACCAGCCCTATTCGGTCCAGCTCAACGCAGCAAACGGGGCGACTCCCTATCATTGGGATTTCCTGTTTGATTTTTCAGCAAGTTATTCAATAGGCACGTCCCCTACGGTTACATCCACCCAACTTGTAGCCAATGCCAGCGGTTATGCAGTTCAGAACCTGGGTTTTGATTTCCCGTTCTATGGAGAAAAATATAATAAACTCTATATAAGCCCTGATGGATATATAAAATTCGACGATCAGGTATATACCTGGCCCTTTATTATTGACAAAGTTCTGTTATTTAAAAGCACAAAGATGATCGCCCCTTTTCTTGCCGACCTCGTTTTTGGTTCAGGTCAGGGCTTTTGGTACGAAGGGAACAGCCAATATGCGGCTTTCCGTTGGAAAGCATCTGTTTCGGGGCAAAGCGGCAGCAACGTGAATGTGGTGGCAAAACTTTTCCCAAGCGGGAAAATAGAATTCTATTATAATTCCATCAGCGTGGCAACCACAACAGGATGGATCAGCGCGGTCTCAAGAGGAGACAACAACAACTATCAGTATACTGATTATTCGGGTAAGTTAAACGTCAATACCACGACTCAACTTGTTTCCTTAAACCCTCCGGCAATTCCGTCCGAACTTAAAATTTCTGATGGCGGGGTACTTTATGGAACACCGGTTTCAGAATACAACAGTTTACCGCTCACGTTTAAAGTTACCGACAACAACAACATTGTAAACACAAAGACTCTGACTTTCAATTCTGAAGGCATCATTGCCACCTACAGCGTCAGCGGGGGGTCGGATTCGGTAATCAATGCAGGCGAACTTGTTTCATTAAGTGTGGCACTGAAAAATATCGGCAACAGCACGTTTCCAAATGCACAAATGAAAATCTCGACCGGTGACAGCCATGTTACGTTGATTGACAGCCTGGAAGCCGCAGGTAATCTGGCTCCCGACGATTCTGTTGCCTTTCCCAACGCATTTTCATTCGATGTTGATACAACGGTTCAGGACAATCATGTCATAAATGTGAACCTGATGGTATATAACACAGCCGATACGTTTAACATTAACATACCTCTTCTCGTCCGTTCCCTGATCTTAGATATCGGGGCTGTTAGTGTTGCCGACGGGAATAATAATATTCTGGAACCGGGCGAAAACGCCTCTGTGATCATTGAAGTTCTTAACACAGGAGGAACCACGGCTTTCCATGTGAACGGCCTGTTAACTTCAAATGATCCTTATGTCGGCATTATCAGCGATTCCATGTATTTTTCGGGCCTGGTCAGCGGGGATACTTCAAACGGATTTTATGTGGTCAGTATTTTAAACTCCGTTCCTGACGGGCACATCATTGTATTTAATTTGAAACTGACGGCTGACGGGGGATACCATACAAATAAATTTTTCACTATTCAGATCGGGGGGAATGCCGAAGATTTTGAGACTGCTGACTTTTCCATGTTCCCGTGGGCCACAACCACAACCGGAGATTCGGCATGGTTTGTTACAAACCAATTACCTTATGAGGGAACGTATTGCACGGAATCAGGTAATATCGGAGAAAACCAGGAAACATCTTTATCCGTAAGCCTCAATATTTTAAACAGCGGGAAAGTAAGTTTTTACAGAAAGGTATCCTGTGAGGCACATGCCGGATACACGGATTATGACTATTTTGCATTTTTTATTGACGGCATCGAAATGGGCCGCTGGGATGGCATTACAGCCTGGATACGGTCCGAATATCCGGTAAGCGCCGGTGCTCATACGTTCAGATGGATGTATAAAAAAGATTATTCGGTAAGTACCGGCGAAGATTGCGCATGGCTGGATTATATTGTTTTCCCGCCTTCGATAGGAGTAGGATCGGATGTTACACAAAATCCGGCTTCGATCTATAAAGAGCTGGAAATTGAGTCCGCAGTAACGGATTCAATAACTTTTATCAACAATAGTATGGATAATATCGTGCTGTACAATTGCGAGATCACTGATTTTTCAGCGAACGGAAATAACACATGGCTAAGCCCGGAAGTAATTTACGGTTGTCTTGATGCGTCTTCAGGCGGTTCGTTAAAATTATTGTTTGATTCTCATGGTTTGGCCCCCGACACGTATAACAGTATCATCAACCTGACGTATAATTTTACGGATACGGTGAGTATTCCGGTAACATTGCATGTAGTAAACACCAGCTCCATAGACGAAAATTTATCGAATAACAACCACTTACAGGTATTTCCTAATCCTTTTACAAACCAGACGGCTGTTTCTTTCACCTTGAACAATCGGGCACATGCAGACCTTACAATTTTTGATATCAACGGCAAGGCGCTAAAAACGCTGGTTTCAGAAACCCTTGTTTCTGGAAATCATAAGTATTATTGGGACGGCACTGATAATAATAAAAACAAAATACCCGCGGGAATATATTATTACCGTTTTGTGAGCGAGGAATCTATTACTTCAGGACGTATCGTTTTTATGAAATAACCCGATGGTATTCAGCAGTGTACTATTTCTTTTTTTCTTTCTACCACTTACATTATTTTTGTATTACATAGCCGGCAACAGGTATAAAAATCTGGTTGCTTTATTGGCCAGCGTGCTGTTCTATGCATGGGGAGCCCCCCTGTTTGTTTTTGTTATTTTCGGATCGATTATTTGCGATTTTCTGTTTGCGAAATTCATTCATAAGTCGGAAGGCCGAAAAAAGAGAATCCTGCTGGCGCTTGCTATATCTTTGAATATAGGCATTTTAGTGTATTTTAAATACGCCAATTTTTTCGTGGAAAATTTCAATTCCATGCTCTTCTCTTTGGGATTTAAAGAGATACATTGGACAAAGATTGCACTTCCGATAGGAATTTCGTTTTTTACCTTTCACGAAATGAGCTATATCATCGATGTTTATCGCGGTGTAAAACCCCCGATGAAAAGCATTCTGAATTATGCTTTGTATATTTTATTTTTTCCTCAGCTTATTGCCGGGCCTATCATACGGTTCAACGAAATTTCCGACCAGATCGAAGACAGAAGTTATCAGTTTACCGTTGATAATCATTTGCTGGGGTTTTTCCGGTTTGTCATCGGGCTTGCAAAAAAAGTATTGATAGCGAATGTCTTAGGAGCAGAAGCAGATAAAATATTTGCGCTTGGTTTTGACGACCTGAGCACGCCCATCGCCTGGCTGGGAGTTTTGGCCTATGCTTTCCAGATCTATTTCGATTTTTCAAGCTATTCCGACATGGCCATCGGTATTGCGCGGATGATGGGATTCATATTCCCGGAAAATTTCAACAATCCGTATATTTCGCAAAGCATAACGGAGTTCTGGCGACGGTGGCACATGTCGCTAAGCCGCTGGATGCGCGATTACCTGTACATTTCCCTGGGTGGAAACCGGGTTTCCGTCGGAAGAATGTATTTTAACCTTGCTTTTGTTTTTCTCATTTCAGGGTTCTGGCATGGCGCAGAATGGAATTTTATTTTGTGGGGAGCATTTCACGGACTTTTCCTGATCCTCGACCGGCTTTTCCTGCTAAAAGTATTGAAAAAGATCGGAAAAATTCCGAGCATAGGTTTCACGTTTTTTCTCACGCTAATGGGCTGGGTACTTTTCCGTTGCGAGAGTTTAGAACAGATAAAATATTTTTTCACCCGCTTGTTTGATTTTCATTTCAGGCCCACCGACCTGTATTTCGATACCCGCTTTTTTGTGATCCTTGCTTTTGGCATTTTCTTTTCCTTTTTTGGCGCCATTGACTCCATCGAAAAATGGCAGGAAAAAGTTTATGCTTCCGGTCAGAAAAACCGGAATGTCATTTTCTTGAGTGTTTTCGGAATTTTTTTATTTGTGATCTGTTCCGCGGCAGTGGTTTCCTCGGGCTTTAACCCATTCATTTATTTCAGGTTTTGACATGCAGAAAACTATAAAAAAAATATTAATTCCACTGATCATCGTCATGCTTTTTTTGCCGATGGTTCAACAAAATTTTCACATTTTCAAGATCAAGCGCCTGAATGGATTTTATACCCCAAGCCCTCGCCCCGATACGCTTAATTTTGACACATGGTTTGATGAATCTTATCAAAAAAAATACAGTAAATACCTGGAAGACACCCTGGGCTTTCGCCAGATACTGATACGGATCAACAATCAGATCAATTATTCCCTTTTCAAAAAAACAGAGGCAAAAAATGTGGTTGTCGGCAAGAATAATTGTTTGTACGAAGAAGGTTATATCCAGGATTATACCGGGAGCACTTTTTTAGGAAAAAAGTTCTGGAACGAGTTGTTACGCCGGACCAAACGGATCCAGGATACGTTAAAAAAGATAAACAATACCGATCTTATCATTGTTTTAGATCCCGGTAAAGCGAGTTTTTATCCGGAATATATTCCCGACAGGTATCATCAGGAAAATAAAACCTTGTCGAACATGGATTATTTGTCTGAACAAACCCGGAAAATACACATCAACAACCTTGATCTGAATTCATGGTTCCGTGGGATGAAAGACACTTCGAAATACCCCCTGTATGCCACCTACGGCGTTCACTGGAGCACTTACGGAATGTACAGGGCGGCAGACACCCTTGCGCGATTTATCGGGCACCTGCGAAAAACAGAGCTGCCGGAAATGGTCTGGGAAGGTTATACAGTAACCGACAAAATTAAAGACGTTGATTTTGACATCGAAGCCACCATGAACCTGCTTTTTGATCTGCCGCATACAAAGATGTGTTACCCGCAGATTTCATATAAAAGCAAGCCCGGCACTGTTAAACCCAAAATACTTACTATCGGAGACAGCTACTATTGGGGATTCATCAACAACCATATTGTGGACAGTCTGTTTTCGGATCAGCAGTATTGGTATTATTTCGGAGGAATATGGCCAAATATCTGGGATTTCAAGATTATTCCCCAAGAATTAAATTTGCGGCAGGAAATTGAAAAACAAGATGTTATATTGATTGCGTTTACCGAGATGAATGCTTTTCACGGATTTTGGGGGTTTATTGATGAGGCCTATAAAATTTATTTTCCTGGTGAATACAATGAGGACTACGAGGCGAGGAAACAACTCATTAAAAACGACCTGTATCTCTTCCGGCACAGGGAATTGGCAAAAAAATACCAGCGATCCGTTGAAGAAATTATTGAAATTGAAATTAAAAACAGGGATATTTGCCGTAAAAAATAAACCAGTGACGAGTATATGAGCTTTTTTAAAGATAAGAAATTTTCCATTTTATTTGTGATCGCCTGTTCGATAAACACGGCACCTGTATTTTTCAACACCTTTGCACTGAGTCTCGATGGCCCGTCACATCTATATAATTCAAACCTGATATTAGAACTTCTCAGGGGAAATCTGCTTGTAAGCAACTATGTTTCTTTCAATAATTTACATTTTACCAACTGGAGCGGACATTTAATTCTTGCTGTTTTCAACCTGGTAGCGCCTGCATGGATTGCTCAAAAAGCATTTATATTACTTCTTGTCGTTTCTTTTCCGCTTTCATTTGGTTTTATGGTCAACCGGCTTAATTACAGTTCAAGATACCTGAGCTTTATCATTATCCCTTTTTCGTATTCCATCTTTTTCTTTCTGGGATTTTATAATTTCCTTTTAGCGGTTATATTTTTCTTTTTGTGGCTGGCATTTATTTACAAAGAAAGCCGTGTTTATACCGCCAGAGAGAAAGCCCTGATCTTTGGGTTGGGCTTGTTGATGGAATGTTCGCACGTTTTTATGTTCACGATTGCTATGGCAATTTTCATGGTTTATCTGGCGCTTCCTGTTATTCAAAAAAACAAATTCCGTTTGCTTATCACGCTCAGGGAACTGCTTAAGCCGCTGAAAACCTTTCTTGTCCTGAGCAGCGGCGGCTTGCTGTTGTTTATATTTTATTATTTTAACAAAACAGGACAGTTTTTAGAACAACAATCTGTTACTGTGACGTGGTATAAAATATTTTCAGATGTATTTACTATTTCGCCTTTATTATGTCTTACTGAGAAAAACAGTTCATTGACTAGTATTTTATTTATCCTGATCGAGTTAACAGTTGTTTTTTTAATAGCCCGGGAATTCCTGACAGGAAAACATAAAAACAGTTATTTCTTTCTTTACTCAGCCCTGCTGGTCTTGTGCTTTTTTGTCTTAACCATGGCTTTTTTTGATCAGGGTTTGTATATTCAGAGTCGTTTGTTGTTTTTGTTTTTCATCTTTTTGTTTATTTGGATCGCGCTGCAAAAGGTGCCAAAACTGATACAGATATGTCTTATCGTTTTTAGTCTTGTCGTATCTTCTTTATTTATAAATTATTATAAATTTAACTTGTATCTTCTTTCTTCGCGTTGTTATTCCGTTTATGATGCCGGGCAAAAAATTGATAAAAACGCAAGAGTCTTTTGCGTGAATTTTTCAGATCACTGGCTCGAGAGCCATCAGTTAAGCTATCTCGGGGCAGACAAACCTATGATCCTTTATGATAATTATGAATGTAATCAAAACTATTTTCCGCTGAAATGGAAAAATCAGGAAATCGTCGAAACGCTTTGGGATGATTATTATAACGGTATCTATTCTAAAACATTTTCAGAAAATGTTGATTATGTGGCAATTTTAGAAGAGCCGGTGAAAAATGCAGACGATCAGACGGTCAAATCCCTCTCCATGGTTAAAAACCACTATTCTCTGGTAGTGGTATCTAAAGACAAAAGGCTTAGCATCTATAAAAAGAACCCAAACAAATGAGCGGGAAGGATTATTTTTCCCAGAGATCATACCCATACCAGGTTCCGGTGGCATAATCCCCGTCGTCGGCCACAAATACAAGCCCGTTGGCGCAAGACAATGAAAAGCCGTAGCTGCCTTTTTCAATTTCTACTGATTTGATCTTTTTGCCTTTCATATCATAGACGAAGATCATTTTATAATTGGCATTCCAGGTATAGATATACTTGCCGTCAACGGCAACACTGCCGCTTCCTGTATTAAATTCTTTCCCGCAGTCAAATCCCTTCATCTCTTTTAATAGTTTTCCATTAGAAAAACTAAATATCTTTAAAACACCTTCGTTGAAATAGTAAAGACTTTTGCCATTAGGGCTTAGGGCAAGGTTTGCCTGTCCATTCTCATACAGTTCGCCCCTGACTTTCTCATAGCTTCCCTTTTGCAGGTCGGTGATCCTGTAAATATGCTTATCATAAGTGCAGACATAAAACATCTTTTCTTTGCTGTTGTACATGATGGAGCGCATATCGAGCATCATATCGTAAGAATCGAGCAGCTTGCCGGTAAACGAAAATTTGTTGATCCGGCCTTTGTCTGCCCTGCCGCCATTCACCGTATAATAATATTCCCCGTCAGATACAATATGCACATTATGTGTGAGCGGGTCTTCTTCAAAGGTGATCTTTGGTTTTAATACCTGGCCATTTACCCTGAGCGATAAAAAACAAAAAACGATCAACAGTGCGCTTATTACGGATAGCTTTTTCATGATTTGAATTTTTAAATAATGTTATTAAATGGAACCTTTTTGAAAGTATAAAAGTAATAAAACGGAACACAGTTTTGCAACTCTGTTGGAAAAAAAATTGAATTGCTCAATATGATGTCCTTTGGCATACATTTTTTTGGTCTGCCCATCCTCGAAAAGTCTGGTGGTAAACAAAAAAAATGAGGGAAAGCGTTGTTAAATAAAAACAAATGGCCGTTAATCCAAAGACTAACGACCATTTGCCATATCTTTTCATTATACTGAAAACCCATTGCCGGCCTGGAGTTTATTGTTTTTAATTTATTCCGGCAATCGGCATCACTACATCTTTATGAATTGTTTTGTAATAACTCCGCCTTCTTTCGATAGGATACGTGTTATATAGGCGCCCTGTTCCAGTTTTGAGATATTCACTACCGCGATCGTGCTGTTGTTGTTATAATAACTGAAATCGCTCATCTTTCGGCCCGAAATATCGTATATTTCAATAGCAGAAATTCCCTTCAGGGAATAATTATTGATCCCCTGTAGTACAAAATGGTCCTGAGCCGGATTGGGATAGAGTTTTATGTTTTCCGCCACATCGCTATGGTTTTCAGGAACATTGGCAACCACCCCGTTTACATCAATTACATCCATCTGATTAATGGGTGGGTTTACCGCAGTGGTAACCGTAAACGAAGAATCCGGCCAGTGAACCACAATAGAATCAATAGAAGTATGAGCTCCGAGCCCGAAAACCAAATTAAAAGGTTGCTGTCCGCATTTATTTCCTCTTCCGGCAAAAACATCTCTCATTCTTACCAAAGTATCAGCATAGACAAAAATCCTTGCACCGATCGAATTATAGTTGCATCCGGCGGGGGCAATCAGTTTAACCGAAACCCAGTTATTCTGGTTGCCGATTTCATTTCTTAATAAATATGTTTTAGAAGTGCCGTCTTTGGCGAATATCAGGTCGTCATCACCATCAAGATCATAGTCCATGGGTTCCGAAACATGTGTATTTGTAAATGTGGTGTCGCCAATAAACCCGAGTTCAGCGTTCACATCCGAAAAGGTGTGGTCGGGATTCTGGTAGAACATAAACAGCCTGTCGGTTGTTGGCATATAATGTCCTTGCTGAAGCGACATATCCTCAAGCCCGTCGTTATCGAAGTCAAACCAGGACACATCATAATCACCGTGATGCGTCGATTTCGGAGCGTCCCATGTAACCCGCGTCAGGTCCCAATGCAAATGGTAATTGGCGGCGGCCCCTTCGTTGATCACGATTGTGCTGCGGCCTTCGTTTGCATCATTTCCGCCATGGACTAGTGCCAGCATCATGTCCATATCCCCGTCATTATCAAAATCCTCAGGTGCAGCTATCCAGTTGCAGAGATTCTGTCCGTTATCGCCCTGCATAAACCGTGTATTGTAGCCGGCAGTGGTCGTAACGTCGGAAAAGGTTCCGTTACCGTTATTTTTCCATAATATTCCGCCAGTTCTGCAATAGGGTGAGGTAATAATATCCGGCCAGCCGTCGTTATTCCAGTCGGTTACCTGGCAGCCATAATCAGGTTCATTTTTATTAGAAAGTCCAGCCGCAACAGAAACATCCGCAAATGTACCATCGCCGTTCCCTTTATAAAGAAAACCATGATTCCAGATATTTGCGTTATAATCTTTGAAAAATGTTCCCATAAAAACATCCAGATTGCCATCTCTGTCATAATCCAGCATTGAATGACCGGTGGGATTATTTAAAATGGTCGTGTGAATCCCGTTATTGGGTAACGTAAGGAATGCTCCCGTGCCGTCGCCCAGCAATACTTCACCGCGGTCACCATTATCATAGTAAGTTTCCAGGTTATAGGTGTCGTTCCCCGTGATCATGTCAATATTTCCGTCATTATTCACATCAGCAAAAACAGCATTTAAAATCCTGTGCCCTGCCGAATCGGGAATGATATTGGCATTGATTCCTGTGATCGGCGTTATATCGAGAAATATTCTGTCGAGCGGATCAACAGAATTGGTATCCTGCACATTGATATAAACCCTCATGTTGTCTTTACCGTAAATATCCCCGGACCTGATGCTCAGCAGGTCGGGATAATCATCGTTGTTGATATCCGCGACCATTAAATAAAAAGACTTAACGCCACTAATGCCTGCTTGATTTGTAACATTTTTAAACCAAGTGGTGTCTTGTGCATAACTGCTATTGTTCCAAAGAAACAACCCGAGAATTGTGATTAATAATAGGTATTTTTTTTTCATAAAAATAAATTTAGGGCGTTTCTAAAAAACAGGTTTATGTCTGGTAAATAATAAGACAAAGATATTTAATGGTTTTCTAATTACCAAATAAATTTTCAACCTATTATTTCAAGTGTTTGTCGACATAATTATATTACAACAATATACGCGTGCATTATTTCAATCACGATTATTCCCATATCCTGATATTAAATTAAATGGCTCTTTTCTAAAATATGATTGAAAAAAGTTATATTTGCAAGAAAATATAA